>DASZPK010000251.1:0-4203 GCA_035550335.1 Chthoniobacteraceae bacterium
TGCCGGAGCGCGTTGGCGTCGTAATCCTTGATGGTGGAATAATTCACCTCCAGTTGCTGGGCGGTGGCGTTGGGGCCAAAACGACCCCACGCGCGCAGGAAAAGGAGATCGTAATCATACGGCGCGAGGCTCGAGAGTCTGTCCCAACTGCCCAAGGGCGCACCGTTGAGCAGCCGCAGCACGAAATTGCGCGGGAAAAAATCGTACGTTGTGCCGTAAAGAAGCCCGGGCTCAAACCAAGGCGCCGGGTCCCGCACGCTGACCTTCACATTGAATGCATTTGGAAGCATGAGGTCGCCCCAGTTCGCGGAGCTGGCGAGCCATGGCTGGTTCTCGCAAATGGCCGCCGCTGCGTTCATGGCCTCGGTGCACGTGGCTGCGTCGCTCGCCAGGCGTTTTTCGAGGAACGGATACAGGGTCAGCCCCGAAAAATGGGCCTTGATTTGGACTTGGAGCTCCTTCGCATCCTCTGGCAGGCCGAGCATGCTTTTTATGAAATCATAAGTCTCCCAAAGATCGGAGCAGACATGTCGCTGGTAATACGCCGCCCATTCCGGCCAGCCCAGCACCTCGAAGTCCGAAGTTTCCTTGAGCGGCAGCTCGGGCAGCGGGGAAACATTCAGCCTTTTGACCAAGTCGGCCTCTTCCATCGGCGTACCCGAGAGGGTCCGCCATGTCGCGCTGATTTCGGCGACTTCGAGCACGAGAAGGTTCTTGATATACTCGTGGCCGTTTTCAACCGAGTAACTCTCGGCCCCGGCCAAGTGCCCCCAATCGGGACGGTCATCCTCCGCCGATTTGGGAAATTTGACGTGCGCAAAATCCACCCCGGCCGCAGCCGTTGCGGCGCGGAACCATGCGAGTTGCTCGAGCAGCGAAGCGCTGGCAGGCTGCGCGGTGATGCGCCAATCGCCGGTGTTGCGCATCTTCAATGCGTTTGCCCATGCCGGCTGGGCGGCTTCCAGAGGCTTCAATTCCTCCAGCGATTCCACCTCGCGCCCCGCCAGCGCCAGGAGCACCATCGAGGCGAGCTTGCCATTGGGCCCTGCCTCGGGTCGCGACGCACGCGCCACGGCCAGATGCGCCGCCACGCGGCAGAGCGTGCCGCGCACGTCGTAAAACACGCCGCTCGACTCGCGCAGGCCGAAAACAACCGTTAACAACGCCGCCTGCTCGTTCAACTCGGGGTCAAGCGGATGGGTGGCAAGCGCCTTGGTGATGCGTTGTCCTTCCGCGACCAGCACTGAGGCATCGGGCGTGGCGAGCCTGCCGGCCATCGCCGTGTCGGGCGCGGTGGCCTGGGGCGTTTCCAGCTTCCACGCCTGCATCAGATTCTTCACAACAGGGGTGTAATTTTCAGAGCCCCACACGTAATGCTGGAGTGCGATTTGCGACGGTTCCGGCAGTGAATCGATATGGATGCCGAAGGTATACGGCACGGATGTCATGTTGGCGGCCACATTCACCGCGGCTGGCTTCGCATCGCCCTTGGCATGCACGAGGATGTTTGCGATGTCGCGTAGCGTCTGGTCCACCACCCAGCATGTTTCGTCGGGATTCTGCTGTACCGGCTGCGCAACATTGGCCTGCGCGCTGGCGGCTGTCGAGGTGTCGTCGCGGGTGGCGGAATTCGTAAATCTTATGTAGGAAAGGCAGCCGTAGAAGCCGCCGATGCCGAGCAACAAAATAGCCGCGTAAAGTTGGATGCGATTATTCATGAAAAGGAAAATCCGCCAGCGGTTTTACGAGTGACACAACGCATGTTTGCGAAAGTGCAACATACTGGCACGCCGGGAAAGGCTGGCGCAAGCTTGCAATTGTTACGGTTTCGACGCGGGGAGGACCGTGAGGCCGCCCTCGGCGGGATCGAGCCCCTTGCCCATGCCGGCGATGGCGTTGAAGGCTTTCTCGATGAGCTCGATCTCCTCGTGCTTGAGCCGGCGCGAGAAATTGTAGTGCGTGATGTAATCGAGAATCCGGTCGTCGGTGAGGCAATGGACATTGCGCGTGGCGCCCCAGCGCGCCTCGACGCGCGCCAGCGGGAAGGCGATGATCCCCTGGATGAAATCGTCGCGGTGGGTGAGCACGTTGATCTTGGCCCGCAGCGAGGCGATGGCGCGCAGCAGGGTCGCGACCTCGCAGCGGCCGGTGGTTTTGCCGTTGCAGAGCAGCTCGCCAAGGCCGTCGGGCGTGACGGCGCCGCGCCAGTTCTTGGTGTCGATGACGAAAATGCCGGTGGGGCCGACCACGATGTGGTCGATGTTGCCCCGGCGGCGCGAGGGGTCGTTAAACACTGTAAAACAGTCCGGCAGGCCCTCGAGAATCAGGCCGACGGTGGCCTCGCCCAGCGCCCCCTTGCGCAAGCGCGCGCGCTCATGCTCGTTGCGGTCCACCCCCCGCATCACCCAGGCGCCGATCCAGCAGCCCGCCCCCGCCAAAAACCCAAGCTCAACCCCCGCGAGCCAGAGCGGGATGAGCCGGTCGTGCAGGGCGAGGCAGAGGACATAACCGACGACCAGCGCCATGAGGCCGATGCCGGCCAGCGAAATGAAAAACATCCGGCGAAAAGCGTGGAGCAGCGGCTTTTCAATCGAGCGCCCGGATTCTCCGATGATCTTCGCCATGGCCTAAGATTGAGCAGGAATGGTGCGAAATAAAACTCTTTTTTGGGCTTATGAACCGCGGAACGCCGGGCGCGTGGAGCAGCGGCTTAGGCGAAGAAGCCGAAGATGATGTAGAGCAGGTAGATAAATCCCACCATGGTCAAAAGCCATGTGAGCCAGGGCGGCGGCGATTTCCCCAAAGGCCTTCGCGCCCAGAAGGCGATACCCAGCCACGCGGCGGCAAGCACTCCGTCTAGCGCCATCGATTCGATGCGCCAACTCTCCGCGCCGGGCCCCGGCACGATAGTGATGAGAAACCATGCAACGATCGCGAGCAGGCTCGCGCCCGCGCACGCAAGCGCCACGACGAAAAGCCCTTTCAACATGCCTTTTCGGAATTCGTCAGTCATCATTTTCGTTTTCCAGCTTTGAAGAAAGAACACTGTTCAATATTCAATCACGATGCTGCCGTAGCGCGTTCCACCCGCCGGGGCAGGGGAGGTATTGATGGTGTCATCATCATCAGCCAATGCGGGCACGGCGTAAATCGCGAGCACGAGCAACGGCATGGCAAGCTTGCAAAAGTTCATGGCAGGGAGGGCGTTCTCCGTCTAGCCCTTCCCCAAAGTGCTGTCGATTCTAAATGGCGCGTGCCACGGCGACCACTCCTGCTGCCCCGCCTCCCTTACGCGCACCCAATACGTGCCGGGAATCAACGCCGTCTTGCCCAGCCATTTGTCGCCGAATTGCCCGTGGGCGACATCCACAATCACGCTGGCAGTCGCGGCGGCCACAGGCCCGGAATTCCAAACAATCTCCTTCCCCCCGGCATCGGAGGCGACCTGCGCCTCCCATGCAACCGACTCGCCCGCGCGCGTGCGGTTGATCGTCACCGGCTGCGCCGCGACCACCGGCCTCACGCGCTCCGTGCTGATCGCGAAATCATCGAACCAGCGCGCCTGGCGCTTCACCGAGCCCTCGTTCCAGTAGTTCTCGAGGAAAACCGCGTCGATGGCGTAGTCCCCCCAAGTCCCCTGCCAGTCGAGATCGTCGTGCGAGGCCTCGAGCCTGCCATCCACCCACAACTCGAAGACGCCATCGCTCTTCCCGGGCGTGTTGAGTTTCAAGTGCGATTCCACGCACACCCAGCGCCCCGATTCCGCCGTGCTGAAGATGGGCGTTTTGCCATTGCGCATCCCGAGCCATTTGAGGTGGGCAAAGTCGTTATACTTTGTTGTCACCTTCTGGTTGTTCACGATGCCCGTGGCCGGGTCGATGCAGAGGCAGTCGTCCTTCCCGCCCCATACGTGCGCGATGAACCCCTGCGTCCAGTCGCGGCTGGCGAGGCAGGTGGCGCGCACGAGCTTCGCGGGATTGCCCTCCCAACCCGCCTCGTGCTTCACATATACCCGCCAGTAGATATCGCGGAACGTCTCCTCCTTGCGGATGCCGCTCCCGAACGGATTCCTGCCGAAAAGCACCTTCAGCCCGCCGCCGGCGACCTGCCCCTTCTCGAACTGCGCCCGCATCGCCCCGCCGCCGCCAAGCCCCTGGTCCGCCACCCACGTGAAGCTTTTGCTTTCCGCCGGGTATTCGAAAT
>DASZPK010000252.1:0-5194 GCA_035550335.1 Chthoniobacteraceae bacterium
TGCATGGGTGCGCCGTGATTACCCCGATGGGTTCACCACCCAGCCACTGAATTGGTTGGACACTTTTCTCGATGACCCCAAGCACCTCGATTTGTTTCCCGAAGAGCGCAAGCTTGATTTTGCGCAGGCCGTTTACGGCAATCCGCAATGCCAGTCCCTCTACCGTTTTCGCGAGGGCCGGCCCACGCTCGAATGGCAATGCAGATTGCGGAATCCATTTATCGACAGCCTGCTCGGCTTTGGCCTGCTCAACGAAGTGCGTGCAATCACCATCGACGGCCAGCCCATTGTGCCGTCCTCGAACGCTGCGCAAGGCAGCCCGCTCGACTTTGCCACCTGGCTCCGCCTGCCCGCTCTTGCCCCGGGCAGGCACATCCTGAAAGCGGAAGTCCTCAGCGCGCTCGCCCCCGCGGAAGATGTCTCGTCATTAACCACAGGCTCTCCCTCCACCGCATGGCCGCCCACAAAGCGCCGCTGGACTCGCACGGCGCAAAGCGAATTGATGGTTTACGCGCGCGATGCCGAAATCGTCAGCCAGACGCAAGACCCCGCGCTCGATCCCTCCGCCCTGATCTCGGTCAAGCGCGTAGTCATCCGCCAGGATGGCGCGAATTCCCAAGCCGTCGTCGAATTGGAGATCGGCGACAAATTACCCGTGCCCGTGAGTTTCGATGGGTCGATGCGCTTGGGAGGGAGCACCGTGCAGTGCTCCGGGTCCGTATTGTCGGATGGTGCAAGTTCCCAGGCAACCGGGATGACGGCACAAATTCCCGCGCTGGACCCGGGCATCAAGGAAACGGAAATAACCCTTATTCCCGACACGCATGCCGTCGAGGAGCAACCCAACTTCAACCGTATTTGGGGCAAGCCAATCGTCTTTAGCCATGTTCCGCTCACCCGCTGGGACCAGCAGCAATCGCCCGGCGCGCCCGCTGTGGACAGGCCATTAACCGGATCGGCGCAAACCGCATCCGCCGCCGACCCCCCCCAACTCCGCTTCCTCGCGTGGCAGGATGAAAATACCGACCTGGCGCACTGGCGCGCGTGGCATCCCGACGGCAGTCCCGTTGTTGATCCGGACGAGTTGAAACTGATCGGCCGATTTCACCCCGCCTTCGAGGACGTTAGCTCCACCGCCGAGGGAAAAAAGAACCCGCGTTTCCTTTTCCTCTGGTTCTCCCACCCCGGCATCGATGAGGACAGCTTCAAGCGCGTCACGCTTTTCGATGCTGAGGGAAAGCCGCTGGCATCAGGCGCGGGATCTTACACCTACGATTCAAAGCCGCCGGATGACTCGAATGGGAACACCGGATGGATCGATTACAACCTCAGTCCGGGCGATGCGGGACACATGCCCGCATCAGCCACGATCCGCCTCGAGTACAGCGCCGCCCCGTGGGCAGGTGAACGTGAAATTCCCTCTGATTACAACGGCACAATGTCGCTGGGCAGCCATGTGATGCTCGGATTGATCGGCCAGAACGCCGACGGGCACGCCTTTATCAGCATCACGCGCAGCGACATGGAAAAGCCGGATACCCAATACAGCTTCATCGCTCTCCTGCGCGACGGGCGCGAACTGAAGCATACCGGCTTCGGTGGCGGCGGTTTCCCGAACCTCACGACCGAGACCTCCACATTTCCCGTCGCGCTCGCCGAAGTGAAAGCATTTCGCCTGCGTACGAGCCCGATCAAGACCGTCGAGTTCAAAAACGTGCCGCTGGAGCGTTCGGGCGGCGCGGGGGAGAGCAATCCCCCGGGCGGCGCTGCCACGGCTGCAAATGGTTTCGGCCCCGTGGTGGAGCGGGAAGTGCCGCGGGGGAGCGCCATCAATCTTCTCTCCGGCAAGATGTCCGTGCCGGCGGTTTCAGGCTCATTGGTCGCGCAATGGCTCACGGACAACAACCTGAACGCCGTGGCTGGGAACGGCGGATTGGGAGGATACAATTATATCAAGACCAATGTCGTCACGCTCACCCCGGGTGACTGGGACACCGCCACGCCGGCGCAATTGACCAAGCGCATCAACGCAGCCAGTTTGAGCGATTACGCCCGCGTTATGGCCCCGGACAGCAATGGCGCTGCTACGTATGCCATCTGCACTTCCGCGGGAACCGGCATCATCCAAATCCTCGGTCCCGGGAAAAATAACGCGGTCAAAATTCGCTACAAATTCGCATGGCCCGTTTCCTTCCACGACGACGCCGGTATTTGCGCGGTCGCCCGCGACGGCGCGCTGGCGAAGCTGAACGCTCTGCTCAAGGACAACCCCTATCTCGCGTTCGGCAAGAGCGACGAATCCGACAAGGCGCCCCTGCACTGGGCGGCGGAATTTGGGCACAAGGATGTCGCGCAGGCGCTGCTCGATTGCGGGGTCGATATCAATGCCAGGACCAGTGGTGGCGACACCCCGCTGCACCTCGCTGCGGAATTCGGCAATGAGGAGATGGTGGAATTTCTTGCAGGCAATGGCGCCAGCATCGACGCCGTCGATTACACCGGCCTTACGCCCTTGATCACTGCGGCGAGAAAGAACCGCCTCGACGTGGTGAAATTCCTCGTGTCACACGGCGCTGATGTGAACGCAGGCAAGGGCCATCTCGTTACGGCATTGTACTGGGCTGCGCAAAGCGGGAACAAGGAAATGGCGGAATTCCTCCTGGCAAACAAAGCGGAGGTGGATGCGAAGGATCTCAGTGGCGGGACGCCCTTGTTTGAAGCAGCGTTGGGGGGGCACGAAGATGTGGCGGAACTACTGCTGGCCAAGGGCGCCGATGTGAATGCAAGGGACAAATACGGCAATTCGCCTTTGCATATGGCCGTTGTCGGGGGCAGCAAGAATTTGGTGGAATTGCTGCTCTCAAACGGGGCTGATGTCAACGCAGCGAACAACGACCACAAGACGCCGCTTGGAAACGTGCAGTGGGGCAAAAACGGTGCAAAAGACATTGCGCAATTGCTGCGCGACCATGGCGGCAGGGAATGAGCGATTTGCGTGGGGAAAATGACCGGCTGGCCGCAGGCAGGGCCTGACGGCCAGCCGGCATTACCCCCTCGTCTGCCGCAAAAACCTTGCAGCGGAGAATAGGGGAAGGGCGCTGAAGCGTTAATCGATAAAAATGCACGGGCATCGATTAATTCGATGCGTTAAACACTGTTAAACGTTCGCGACTATTGCGGCGGATAAAGCAGCGCGCTCCGGTCCGCCGCGGCCTTCTCCCGCGGCAGCAGCGCGATCGATTTTTCGTACGACTTGTCCTTGTAGACCGACTCCGCCTGCCGCAACAGCGGCAGCAGCTCGATGGGATCGAACGCCTCGATCTGCGGGTAGGGCCATTTGCTCGCCGGATCCGCATACGGCTGGAGGAAGGCCAGCGCCTTGCGCAGCCCGCGCCCGTCCTGCGATTCATAATGAAACAAATCCACCCCCGCGCTTCGCCCCAGCGCCGCCAGCTCGAACAGCGCCTGCAAATTGAACGCACTGTAACTTTCCGCCTTCGTGCGCGCCAATTCCTTCGGCTGCTTGCCATCCGGCTCGATCTGGTCCGCGATCCGCGCCTTCGCCGCTTCGAGCGTAGCTTTCGCCACTTCGGTCTTTCCGAGGTAAAGCGCGAGCGCCGCGTATTGCGCATTCACAAAAGTCCCGTGGTTGTTCGGCGCCTTGCGCTCGTCGTGCCCCGCCTTGCTGTCCGTGAGCCACTGGAAATAACTCGCGAGCCACGCGTGCATCGCCTTTTCATCCTCGGCCGTCCACGCCTTCGACGACGCCAGCATCCCGAGGCAATCCACCAGGTCCACAAAATCCCGCGCCTCGATCAACCCGAAATGGCTCCCCGTGTTCGTCCCTTTTTCCGCCTGCGCGTAATCGAAATTCGGCTTCATCGCCGTCGCCGCATCGATGAACCACACGCGCAGCAGCGTCTCCGCCTTCGCCGCGTATTTCTCCTCCCCACTGAGATAAAACGCCAGCGCCAGCGTCTCCACATTATGCACCATCCGCTCGAACCGCGGCGCATCCGAGTAGCGATCATCGCGCACCTCGGGATTGCGCTCGCCGTCCTTGCGAATATAGGGGAGCCCGTCGCTCTTCGCGGGATCAGGCCAGTAATACGGCGCAAGGCTCATGTAATCATGCTTGTCCCCGCTTGGCGGCGTGGATTCCTTGTCCATCACCGACCCTGGTTTCTTGGAAAGAACCGCATCCGCCTCCTTGCGCAACTCCCCATACGCCGCCATCAGCGCAGCATCCTTCCCCGCGATCTTTTTCTTCGTCTCAGCAAGATTGCCCGCATCGAGCCGAAACACCCGCGGCCCATCCTCCGCCTCCCCGTGCGCTGAAACCAATATGACCAATCCTAATGCAAAACCACAAATGAGGCGTTTCATGTAATGATATAATTTATCGACCCTCTCCCGTGGTCAATGATAACCGCCAGCCCCTCCCTCACTTGAAGGCAAAAAGACTTTTTCGCCCCCGGATTGACCGCCTCCCGCGACGCACTTAATCCTTGCCTTCCCTTCTGGATTCATTCATAAGGCTACATCGATGGCCTTGCCCTCCAGATGTACCCGCAGTGCCGTTCCTGCACCGTCGTAGGCTCGTACCTTTTCCTCCGCCAGAACCACCCCGAATAGATGTTTAACGATGTTAAATAAGTCAAAGCTCCCTGCCTCCACAAAGGGCGTGTTCTCTCCGCGCCGCCGCGCATTTTGGGCTTCCGTCGCGCTTTTGCTCTCATCGGTCATCCTTGCGCAAATCGCGCGCGCGGCAAACGACACCTGGACCACTGGCACCGGCGATGGCACCGGCAACTGGAACGCCGCAGGCAACTGGATCCCCACCAGCGCCCACACCCCTCCCGCCAGCGGCGATACCCTCGTCTTCAGCACCACCACCGGCACGCTCTCGCTCATCGACAATTTGATGACACCCGGCACATTTAACGTCGCGGGCATCTCGTTCCTGTCGGGAGCCTCCTCCTACGTCATCAATTCCAGCACCGTTGGCGTGAACGGCTTCACGCTCACCGGCGGCATCACGAACAGCAGCACGAGCCTCCAGACGATCAACGACCTCATCGCCATCTCCGGCACGCAAACCATCACCACCGCCTCCGCGGGAGGGAACATCATCATTGGCGGCAGCATCAGTGGCGGCGGTTTGACCGTCGCCGGCAGCGGCACCCTCACCCTC
>DASZPK010000253.1:0-3163 GCA_035550335.1 Chthoniobacteraceae bacterium
GAGGATCTGGATGTATTTGAAGCCGCGCTCGGTGAGCGCCTTGAGGCCAGTTTTGATCGCGGCGCCCTTGCCGCGGTTCACCTCGTGGGTGATGACCTCGGCGCCGGATTCCTTCGCGCGCTCGGCGGTGGCGTCGGGCGAGCCGTCGTTCACCACTAGCACATGGTCGAGCTGCGCCATGGCCCGCTTCGCGACGTCGCGGATGAAATTTTCCTCCCGGTAGGCCGGGATCAGCGCGGCTACGTTGGAGCGATTTGCATACGCCTCCATTATTGCGCGACGGCCTTTGGCAGGGGCGTGAAATCCCCCGCGTGATAAGAACTGCGCACCAACGGCCCGGAGGAGACATGCACGAAGCCCTTGCCGTAGGCAATCTCCGCGTAAGCCTTGAACTGGTCGGGATGGATGAACGCGACCACGGGCAGGTGCTGCGGCGTGGGGCGGAGATATTGGCCCATCGTGAGCACCTCCACGCCCGCCTCGCGCAGGTCGTCCATCGTCTGGAAAATCTCCGGTTCAGTCTCACCGAGCCCGAGCATGATGCCGCTCTTGGTGGCCATTTGGGGCGCAGTCTCCTTCACGCGCTTGAGCAGCGCGAGAGACACGCGGTATTTCGCCCGGGAACGCACCACGGGCGTGAGCCGCTCGCAGGTCTCGAGGTTGTGGTTGAAGACATCGGGCGCGGCGTCGATCACCTTGCGCACTGCCTCCTCGCGGTTGTGAAAATCGGGCACCAGCACCTCGATGACGATGCCGGGACTCGCCGCGCGGACCGCCTCGATCGTGCGCGCAAAATGTTCCGCGCCGCCATCGGCGATGTCGTCGCGCGCCACGGCGGTGATGACCACGTGCTTCAATTTCATGCGGGACACCGCGTCGGCCACGCGTTGCGGTTCATCGGCCTCGAGCGCGAACGGCTTCGCGGTCGTCACCGCGCAAAACCCGCAGGCGCGCGTGCAGCGGTCGCCGGCGATCATGAACGTCGCCGTTCCCTGGCTCCAGCATTCCCAGCGGTTCGGGCACTGCGCCTCCTCGCACACCGTGTGCAGGCGGAGGTCGGAAATGAGCGCCTTCGTCGAGAAGAACACGGGGTTGGACGGCAGGCGCACCTTGATCCACTCGGGCTTCTTGGCCTGGTGGAGCGCAGGATCGATTTTCACGCAAGACATGATGCGTGGAGTCTAGGGCATCCGCGCGGGAAATCAAAGCGGGATTTGGAAAGCGCGAGAATGCAATTCGAGAAAGGCTGTCCCACTAAAGATTTATCCGCGACTCAATCGAGCCGTCGCTATTATAAAAAATCTGCTCACCGGCGGGCGTGCCATTTTTGAAGTGGGCCGAAAGCCGTTTCACGCCATTCGCGTAATAAGTTGTCCATAATCCGGTGAATTTCGGTGCCGGTTCCACGTCCACCGTCCGGATGTGCTGGACTAATCTCACCATCATGAGTTTCCCCGGCTTGGTTGTATTTTTTTTATCTTCAAAAGTGCATATCAAGGCCCATGTATCATCGAGTTGGTAATAAATTCCTTCCATTCCCAGATCGCCCCCCGCCAACACAATTTCCCCATGGAATGGTTGAAGTTCTTTCACTACTTTTTGATACGAATCCCCGACAGTGACCGCCGCGAGAGCCTTGCTCCACTGCGCCTGCGGCGAAGCTTTGTAAGTCTTTTGGATATTCGCTGCCGCCTTATCTCTTTCGGACTGCGAGGGAGATGCAAGATCTGCTCGAGGATCGGCGTGAACCATAGTGCCCAAAAAGCAGACTAAAATCAGAGACATGGATAGGGAGGCTAAACGCTTGTTCATATTGCGATCCGAAAACAAACAGCGTGTCTTCCAGTTGTCAAACAGATGGCCGGGTCGAAACCCGAATCCTTTCGCCTATGCCTACATTTTCCGCCGCCCCGAAAGCGCGCGGCTGAGCGTGAGTTCATCTGCGGATTCGAGGCCTCCGCCGGCGGGGAGACCTTGGGCAATGCGGGTGACGGTAAGCGAGGGAAATTCGTGGAGCAGCTCGGCGAGGTAGTTTGCGGTGGCTTCGCCTTCGACGTCGCCGCCGAGGGCGAGGATGACTTCGGCGGGGGATTCGGACTTGATGCGGTCGATGAGAGCGGGAATGCGCAGGTCCTCGGGGCCGATGTGGTCGAGCGGGGCGATGCGACCGCCAAGGGCGTGGTATTTGCCGCGGAAGACGCCGGTGCGCTCGAGTGCGAGGATGTCGGTGGCCTGCTCAATGACGCAGAGCGGGCCGCCCGCGCGCGATTCATCCGAGCAGATTTCGCAGAGTTTTTCCGTGGTGAAGAAGCCGCAGCGGGGGCACGGGCGGATGGTATCTGCCATTACGCGCAAGGCGCCTGCGATCTCTGCGGGGCGGGCGTCGCGCGATTGCACGAGCCACAAAGCGATGCGTTCCGCGCTGCGCGGGCCGATGCCGGGCATGCGCTTGAGCTGGGAGATGAGGTCCCGGATTGCTGCTGGGTACTCGATGCGTTTCATGAAGTGGAAAGTGAAAGTGGAAAGTGGAATGGCGCAGCGTGACGGGGAGGTGTGTGGCGAATTTTTCGCGCGGCAGTAAAATCAAATGAGATCATGGAATCGCGTATCGTAATCACCGGAGACCATTTCATTGCCGCCCTTGCCCCTCGGCCTCTCCATTTGTCGAGTTTCCACTTTCACCCATCACTAGATTCTTGCGTTTTCCCATTCCACCAGCGGCGTGCCGGTGCGCATGTGCTCGATGCGGCGGATGTAAAACTCCACGGGGGCGTCGGCGGGGGTCATGGTGAGGGAGGATTGGAAATATTCGAGCGCCTCCTCCCATTGCTGTTCGCGGTAATAGACGATGCCCTTCCAGAAAAGGTCGCGCTTTTTGAGGTCCTCGGCGGTGAGGATGTCCTTCATGGCCATGAGCTCGTAAATCTCCTCGCGGGAGTTGGGCGTCTTGCCGCGGATGAGTTCGATGGGGCGCACCTCGATGGAGCCGGCGGCGAGCGCGTAGGTCTCGGGGCCGACGAGGAGCGTGGTGCCATAGATGAGGTTCGCGGAGCAGAGGCGGCGCGCAAATTCGACGGTCTCCCCGGCAACGCTGAACGAGCCGAGCCGCTTCGAGCCGTAGGCGGCAGTCACGACTTCGCCGGAGTTGAGGCCGATGCGGAAG
>DASZPK010000254.1:0-3325 GCA_035550335.1 Chthoniobacteraceae bacterium
CCATTTGATTTCATCGCCGTATGAATTTCCGCACACGCGCCAAGCCGGAGACGTTCGGGTTCCAGATTGCCCCGATGGTGGACATCCTGCTCGTGCTGCTCGTGTTCTTCATCGTCACCTGGAATTTCGCGCTGACCGAAAATGAACTCGACGTGAAAATCCCGAATGCCCAGAACGCAAAATCGACCGACCAGTACGTGGGCCAGGTGGTCGTCAACGTGAAATCGGACGGCTCGTTCGTCTTCAACCGGCAGGCGATCTCGCCCGACGCCCTCAAGGGGAAACTCACCGACCTCGCCAAGCTCTATCCCGACCAGGCAGTCATTCTCCGTGGGGATGAGCGCGTGCCTTACGAAAGCATCGCGCAGGTGCTCGATATCTGCAGCAGCGCGAATATCTGGAACATCAAGTTTGCCACCGCCAAGCCGGAATGAGAATTTCCCCGCGTTACCTCGCACTTGGAGCTGTGGGGGTGTGGATCGCCGCCCCGGGGCTCAGCGCGCAGGAAGTGCGCCGCGCGTTGCCGGTTAACCCGCCGACCGCGCCGGCCGTCCCGTTCGATTTCGACAAGACCACGCCCACGCCGGCACCGGCTCCTACCCCAAAGGCGACGCCCGCGATCGCGGCCCCGACGCCGATTCCCGTCACCACTCCGTTTTTGGCCGCCACTCCAGCGCCCGCAGCGACGCCCATGCCCACCGCGCCGCTGATCACCTCGGAGCCGGCCGATGTGCAGCAGATCGAGTACGCCAATAATTTTTACTCGAAGAAAATCTACGACATGGCCGCGCCGGAGTATGAGAAATACATCAACGACTATCCGCAGGGGGCGTCGCTGCAAATGGCCTATTTCAGGCTGGCGGAATCCTACCGCGGGCTGGGCAGCACCAATTCGGCAAAGACGACTTACGAAAAGCTGCTGGATAATTTCACCACGGGCGATTTCGTGGGGCCGGCGGCCTACCGGCTCGGCGACCTTTATTTCCAGGACAAAAACTACGATCTCGCGCTGCCGATGTTCCGCCGCGCCGCCGTGCGGCTCACCGACAAGACGGAGGTCAACGCCGCAAAATATTTCGCGGCGCGTTGCCTCGAAAACACGCAATCACCCGCCGGCGCGATCCAGGCCTACGAGGAAGTGGCGGAGACCAAGGACAACAATCCGTTCCGCGAGGCGAGCCGGCTCTCGCTGGCGCAATTGCTGACCGATTCCGGCAAAAAAGTGGAGGCGCACAAGCAATACGAATTGCTCGCGCAGGAAACCGACAAACCGGACATCCGCATGGAGGCGCTGGTGAAGGCGTCGCTGCTGAAGATCGACTTGGGCGAGTATGAAAAAGCGGCGTCGGATTTGCAGAAGGCGCTGCAGCAGCCGCAGATCGGGCAGTGGAAGGAAGTCGCGCGCGTGGGATTGATGAACGCCTGGTACGAGAGCGGCAAATACAAGGACGTGACCGATTTCTATGCCGCGAATGGGAAGGATTTTTCGACCGATGCGCTGCCCGAGGTGCTGCTGCTCGCCGGTAATGCGCAGCGGAAGCTCGGGAATTACAAGGATTCGCTGCCGCTCTACAGCCAGGTGATCGACAAAGATCCCGACTCGAGTTTTGCTAAAGAGGCGCAATACCAGCGGCTCGCGAGCCTCTATTACGCGGACGATGCCGGCCTGGCCGCCGAGATCGACAAATACCTCGCGCAAAATCCCACCTCCGACAAAAGCTCGCAGCTCACGCTCATGAAGGCGGAGTCGCTCTACCGCAAACAAAAATACGCGGAAGCGGCGCCCGTTTACGCGAGCCTGGCGGGCTCGACGCTGCCGGATGATTTGATGGCCGACGCGGAATTCAAGCTCGGCTGGTGCCAGATGCAGACGAAAAATTTTCCCGATGCGATCAAGTCGTTTTCGCAATTCCTCGCGTCCTATCCGAAGAACAAGCTCGTGGCGTCGGCGCTGGCGCAACGGGCGCTTGCATACCAGCAGACGAAGGACCTCGCTTCGGCCCTGAAGGATTTCAACCACCTGATCGGGGACTACCCGAAGGCGAAGGAGCGCGAGATCGCCCTCGAGCAAAAGGCGCTGATCCTCGGCCAGCAGCAGGACAACCAGGGGATGTCCGACACGTTCAAAAAATTGCTGAAGGAATATCCGGATTCCGAGGCGGCCCCGAAGGCGAATTACTGGATCGGCTGGGCGGCGTTCACGGCGAAGGATTACAAGGACGCGGTGACGCCGTTCGAAACCGCGCGCAAGGGGGACAAGGAGAAATACTTCGACATGGCGACGCTCTACATCATGAACTGTTATCTTTACCTCGAGCAGCGCGACAAGCTCGCCGCCGAGGTCGAGGCCTACCCCAAGGAGGGGGTGAAAATCAAAATCCCCGTGCAGGTCTTGCGCTGGCTGGGCGCCCAGTATCTGGAGGCAAAAAATTACGATCAGTCCGAAAAATTCCTCAAGATGGTGACCGATCGCAAGGATGAGATCGTCCCCGACGACTGGCTGAATCTCGGGCGCAGCTTCTCGGGGCAGCACCGCTCGGTGGAGGCAGTCCAGGCTTTCAAGACTTACCTCGATGGTGCGAAGGAACCGGTGCCGCGCGCCGTCGGGCTGCTGGCGCTCGGGGATGCGCAGCTCAGCCTGGGTAATTACGATGACGCGCAGAAATCCGTGGAAGAGGAGTGCGTGCTGCAACCCGAGGGGAAGATGAACGCCGAGGGGCGCATCCTCGAGGGGGAAATCCAGGACGCGCGCGGAAATTACGACGACGCGGCGAAGCTTTTCCAGCGCGTGGTTATTTTGATGGACGATCCGGCCATCACGCCGCGCGCGATGGAACTGGCGATCGCCTCGCTCAAAAAAGCGGGCAAGGATGCCGAGGCGGCCAAGATGCTGAACGACCTCCAGACGCGCTACGGGGAATACCTTCAGCAAAAGTCCGGCGCGGGCGGCAACTGAACAACGCGCACACCGCGGACGAGGCATGACAATTCCCCGCAGACCGCGCCAGCCGCTCGTGGGACTTTTCATTTTCGCGGCGGCGGGAATTCTTGCCGCGGAATACGGGCCGGCGGGCAAAGCGGTCATCATCGTGGCGTTCGCGGCGCTCGCTATCTCGGCCGCGGTTGCAATGCGCTGGCGCCGCACGGCGGCAACGTTTGTTTTAACAGCCTGCGCATTTTTCCTGTTGCACCGGTTCGCGATGCAGGATGTCCCGGGCAGGGACCTTGCAGCCGCTTTCGCGGACAAGCCGCTCGTGAAGGCGACCGGCATCGTGGCCACCGCACCGCAGGAAAAAACCACCTCGCGAGGGAGGCTGGAGAGCGA
>DASZPK010000255.1:0-4346 GCA_035550335.1 Chthoniobacteraceae bacterium
CGAACGCCTGGGCCGCAAACAGAGCGGCGGCGCCCAGCAGCGCGATGAGCTTCTTCATGGCCGGTGTTTAACAAAGGGAAGCCGCATTGGGAAGCCCGGTTCTGGTTCGCGAATTCGTTGGCCTTCCCGCGCTACAGCTACTGCGTGGTATTCGTCGGAGGCGGGGATGGGGGCGGCGGCATCGGCATCCGGCTTATTTTTTGCATTCCCTCCTCCACGGTGTTGATCTCCCCCGCCGTGCCGTCCATGCCGACATAGAGCGTCGCATCCGCGCCGGGGGTGGTTTGGTTGACGAAGCGCACCGTGTAATACCATTTCGCGAATTTCGTCGCGCCCAGCGCGGTGGTGGTCACCAATCCCGTGCGCCACGCGGCGGGGTCCTTCGCGCCGGTCGCCCGCACAAACTCCTGCCACGCGGCCTGCACCGCCTTCTCCCGGTCGAGCGGACACGGCTTGCCCGCCGGCCAGTCCGCCCCCTTGAGCACCACGCTGCGGGCGATTGCGCTCAGCCGCATCGTGCCGTCCACCGGGAACTGCGTGTAACTCGCCGCCGGCGAATTGTAGCAAGGCGGGTGCACGAGCAGCAACGCGGTATGGTGCTGCGCATCCATGAAACAGAGCGCGGAAGAGCCCGCGAATTTCCAGAACACAATGTTCCCCGCGCCCGTCACCAGCACGCCGTCGCATGCCGTCGAGTTATTCATCTCGCCCATGTAAGTCGAGGCGCGGTTTCGCCAAGCCTGCACGCTCGTATCCGGCGCTTTGGTCTTGAACGCCAGCGGATCCATGCCCCCGTCAAACTCCGAGAGCTGGTAAACAAAGAGCCCGTTCTGGAGGCACGAGATGAATGAATCCTTGTCGATGTAATTGCGCATCTCCCCCCGTGAAATGCTCGCCGGGCGGTTGCAAAACAACGCCACATCCTTCGGGTCGGGTTTCCCCAGCTTGCTGAAAAGCTTGTGCCATGGATCATCCATGCCGTCGTATTCCCCCGCCGGGTCGATGAATTGCGCCGAGGGCTTCGCGTCCGCCCCGAGCACCAGCAGGCACCCGCGCCCCGTCTCATCACAAAGCCGCAGCACGCGATCGTTCCAAAGCGTCCAGAACAGGACACGGTCCTTCGTCGCGAGCACTCCCGTCGCGCTGATCATCGCATTGAAATAAATCCTCCCGTTGCTGTCGGGCATCTGGTCGGCCTGCTTTTTCAGCGCCTGCGTCTCCGGCAGGTTCAAAATCTTGTCCGGTAGCGTGAGGTCCGCCAGCGAATACCATTTGCCGCGGTCGGCATCGTCCGGCTTTACTTCGCCGGCGGAGAGGAACTCCATCACCTTCTCCTTTTGCAAATTCACGACCACACCCGTGAAATTCCGCGGCGTAATCACATCGCCCGCGAAAGCCGTGATCTCCTCCGCCTTCGGCGGCGTGAGCGAATGATCCAGCGGGGCCGGGACTGCCTGCGGCGCTTGGACTGCTTGTGGCGCTTGGGCTGCTTGTGGCGCTGGCGCGGGTTGCGCTGCCGGGGCCGGCTGTTGTTGTGGTTGCGCGGCGGTTGTGTCCTGCGCCTCCGCCTGCCATCCACCGATGGCAGCGAGCAGGCAAAACCCGAACACCCCGGATAGTTTTTTGCTGGAGATGATCATGGGGAGAGACCTTCGCGGGTGATTTTATTCCGGCCCCGGCGGTCTTCAAGTCTTTTCATGGCTCTTCCCGGGGCGCGTGGAAAGTCCCGTGAGGGACGACAGAGAATAGGCAGGCAGTTTACTGCCTGTGCAAATACATGCATCAACGGCGTAGTCCCGTAAGGGACGGAAGAGAACGAATTGAGCGGTTGCGGATGATTTTGAATTTCGTGAGTTCGGCCGCTCCGCGAATCCAAACGGCGAAAGACGCGAGCAACCCCGGTCTTGACCGTTTCAAATGCTGTGATACACTGCGTATCACAATGAAGAGAGCCACCGTCCGGGATCTGCGCAATCGTTTCGCCAGCGTTGCGAAATGGATCGAGCACGGCGAGGAAGTGACCATCACCCGCCATGGCGCGGATTTTGCCACGCTGGCCCCCGCCACGCCTCGCAGGGCTCGCAAAGTCGACTGGGCAGCCCGCCTCAAAAAATTTCCTCCAGTCGGCAAAGGCACGTCGAAAAAGGCGACCGAAAAACTCTGGTCCGACTTGCGCGATTGAACCGCCTTATGGGATCGAGCAGTTACCCGGATTCCAGTTTTATCGTCTCACTGGTCAGCAGGGATTCCAATAGCGCGCGGGCATCCGGCTGCATGGCGCGCGCGACAGAGCCGTTGCCATTTACGCCGCTCCACCGGATCGAATGCCGCAACGCCCTGCGAAATGCCGTGGCTCGCGGCGAACTCGACGCTGCGGATTGCCGCGCCGCTTTTCGGAGGATCGAGGACGACTTGCGGGAAGGATTGCTGCTCCACACACCCGTGGAATGGACTGATGTTTTCCGTCATGCGGATCAACTCAGCGAAAAGCATTCGGCACGCGATGGCCAGCGCACCATCGATCTCCTGCATGTCGCCATGGCCCTCGAATACGGCGCAAAAACCTTCCTTACATTCGACCGGAGGCAGCGCAATCTTGCCATTGCTGCGGGATTAAAAGTCAAACCGTGAATACTTGCCGGAGTGGACCGGGACTTTTATCAGGGGAATTTGCGCGCAAAGCAAGCTAGAGTGTCGCGCTGGAAAGACCTTGAACGTTGAACCTGGAACCGGAAAATATCGCTCCGCGTTGACAACAGCCCCTATTTGCCTAATAGTGACTCCCCCTGAAATTACGCCCTTTAATACTCCGTGAGCACTGAAGCCGACCTCGCCTCCCCCGTTTCACAAAGCACAGCAATCACTTCCGCAGCCTCGCCTCCGGCCCAATCCGCCCCGGCCACGGGCAGCACCGAGCGCGCCGACCTCCGGCCGCAGCACATCCGCGACGCGGTGATCCGCCTCGCGGGCGATTCGCAGGATGGCATCCAGAGCGCCGGCGCTTTCCTCGCCCGCCTCGCGGGACGCAGCGAGCAGGAGGTGATCACTTACATGACGATCCCGTCCACGATCTCGGGCGGGCCTTCCATTTTCCAGGTGCGCATCGGCACGGGGGATGTCCTCTCGGCGGGCGATGAAGCCGATTTCCTCGTGGCGTTTTACCAGCACAGCTACCAGGACCACATCGGCTTCCTCAAGCAGGGGGGCGTGCTGCTTTACGATTCCGACAACGTGACGCCCGACCCGGAGGACAAGCGCTTCGTGAACGTCGGCATCCCGATCACCGGGCTCACCGTCGAGGCGCTCGGCGGCTCGGCGAAGGACAAGGGGAAGAACGTGTTCGTGCTCGGCCTCATCGCGAAGATTTTCGATCTCGATGTCGAGAAGCTCAAGGGGCTGCTCACCGAGAAATTCGGCGGGAAGGATGCGAGCGTGTTGAACACCGCCCTCATGGCGTTCCAAGCCGGCTATGCCTACCCGGTGGGCAACGTCCTCACGAACCTCTATCAATTTGAAAAACCGCAGCGCTCCGCCTCGGGCCGCGCGCAGGTGACCATGGATGGCAACCAGGCGCTCGCCTACGGCCTCATCGCCGGCGGCGTGCGCTACGGCGCGGGCTACCCGATCACGCCATGGTCCACCGTCATGGAAATTCTGCGCAGCGAGTTTCCGAAATACGGCGGCCTATTCGTGCAGTGCGAGGACGAGCTGGCGGCGGTCTCGATGGCCATCGGCTTTTCCTATTCCGGCCATCTCGCCATCACCGGCAGCGCCGGCCCCGGCATCTCGCTCAAGACCGAGGCGATCGGCTGGGCGTCGATGGCGGAAATCCCGCTCATCGTCGTGAACGTGCAGCGCGGCGGCCCGAGCACCGGCCTCCCGACGAACGTCGAGCAGAGCGACCTTTACCAGGCGATCTTCGGCGGCCACGGCGACAGTCCGCGCGTGGTGCTTGCCCCCTCGACCGTGGAGGATTGCTTTTACATCGCCATCGAGGCCGCGCGCATCGCCCGCAAATACAGCACGCCCGTCTTCATCCTGAGCGACGGCGCGCTCGCCACGCGCATCCAGGCGTTCGACGAGCCCGACCTCAAGAGCGTGATGATCGACCCGAAACCCGACCTTTCACCGCGTGGGGAGACCTTCAAGCCCTATCCGCTGAACAACATCACACAACACGCCCCTCCCGGCGTCCGCATGCTTGGCGGCAAATACCCGACCGTCACCGGCCTCGAGCACGACGAGATGGGCCATCCGACCGGCAGCCCGAAACTGCACCAGCAGATGACGGCGAAGCGGCGCGAAAAAATCAAAGCCCTCGGCGCTTCGCTGCCTGCGCCCGAGCA
>DASZPK010000256.1:0-6028 GCA_035550335.1 Chthoniobacteraceae bacterium
GGCTACCCGGCGATCCCGGTGATTTCGCTGCTCCTCTGGCTCCTCTACCGCCAGGCCACCGCCGAGCGCAGCGGAGGCACCGGGCGCCCGCGCACGCCGAGGAAATACCGGCAGAAAAACGAGTGGTAACCCACCCGGCGGGGGATTGTGCTTTTCCAAAAGCCGGGGCCGTGAAAGACTGCCCGGCGCATGTTTTTTCTGATCCCACTCCCGCGCGGCGGCCGCCCCGTGTTAGCCATGTTGATGATGGTTTGCTTTTTCGTGGTGATGGTGCTGGGCAATTTTCTGGTCCTCGGCGGCGGGGTCGTCGCCGAGTACAATCTCCAGAAAAATTTCCGCGCCCAATACGGGGACGATTGGAAGGCGCAATACGACAAACACTTGGGCGAGGGCGCGCTGGATCGCGCCCATGTCAAAATGGTAGCGGGACTTTTCGGCATGCCGGTGATTTTGACGCTCGTCGGCCTCCTCATCTGGCAAATCAAGGGCCCCAACCGCGATGGCGACAGCGGGCGGGGGCGGCGAAGATCGTCCCGGCAAAAAAACAAGTGGTGAACACCATTTTAACGGCCCCTCGAAAATACTTCGTTCATTGGGCATGGCTGTGTCTTGTGCTTCACGCCGCCTGCGCGGTTACGGACTCCGTCAACTCGACTGCTGGGACCACGCGTGGATCGCCAGGGCCAGCAAAAACACCTGCACCTCGCGCGGAAGTTCCGGCGGGAGATCGATCGTGATGTCCTTGAACCGGTGCGCGAGATCGCCCAGCGACACGGTCCCCACCTGGCGTTCGCCTTCGTAGAGGCCGAATTGGTTCACGAGCAGGCTGATCGCCTTGAAGTCCCATTCCTTCCCGTTGTGCGCCAGCTTGTAATGGTTGAAGAGCGGTTTCTGCTTCGCGGCGGCGACGATTGTGTCGCCCAAGCGCAACTCGGCCTCCGGCGACAAAAATCCCTTGCGCTTGATCGTGTAAGACTGGCCATCGAGCTCGATGGTATTGCGCGTTTCGTTGATGGTTCCCGCCGCGGCGCCGTTCTCCTCCGTCACCTCATAAATGGTGTCGCCCCTCCACCCGTCGCGCTTCATGAGGCTGGCCTTGAGCATGCGGGAAATGTTGAACAATGTGCGCCGCGCGTCAAGATTCGCGGCTTGCCTTTGCAGCCTCAGGGTTTATCCTCGCAGGCGATATTTGGCAGCCCCCCGACGCCGGGATTACCGCTCCTCATGCGTTGGTGTGCGGCCATCGAAACCATCCCCCGCGAAAAGATTAAAAGGAAGGAAACCATCATGAAAACAATTCTCTTTATCGGGATCACCGCCCTCGCTCTTGGCCTTGCAGGTTGCTCCAGCGACCGTGACAGTTCCAGTTCCTATCGCAGCAGCAACGAACCTCGCTCCAGCGGCCCTGTCACCGAGCAAACCCAGCGGGGAACATTGTTGCAGGACTCGACTTACGACACCGGCAATCGCGCCGGCGCGCAGTAGCAGCCAGCCGAATTGCCGGGAGGTTATTTGCGGATTTCCGTCTAATAGGGAGATCGCAAGGGATGATTTTCAGCCGGGAAAAACACATGAAAAAACCATTGTTAAACGCAATCCTGCTCGTGCTCCTGTGGGCGGCCAATTGCATGGCTCAACAGACCGATCCCTCCCAATCGAAACCGGACGCCGGGTCCGTGCCGGCAGCCGCCGGTAAATCCAGTGAGGACAAAACCGCGCAACATGTCACCGTGGAACTCAAGGATGGCTCGCTGCTCGAGGGCGAATTGCCAGGGGATTTTTCATTCCCGGTGCAGGCGCCCGGCATGAAGGCGGAGGTCGCCATCAAATCGGTCGCCTCCATCACCTTTTCCGACGACCACGCCACCGCCGTCGTCAATATGCAGAACGGCGACCGCATCAGTGGAACGCCAGGCATAAAATCGGTTCCGTTGAAAATGGTCATCGGCGCGGTGCCGGTGGAGGCGCTTTATATCAAATCCATCAGCATCCTTTCGCCGGGCATCACCTCCCTGCGGGAAGAGTTTGAACAACAGCTCTACGGCGTCAAATGGACTTGGAACGGCGCATGGAAATTCACGTTTGAGAAGGACGGGACCCATCCCGGCATCGGGTTTGCCGAATGGCGGATCGTGAAGCCTTACGTGATCGAATACAGCTTTGCGGACGGCAACCACGGCACCATCGTTTTCAAGCAAAACATGCAGCGCGCGGCGATCAACGAGATCAATCCCCAAGGCGAGAAAAACCCGATCACTCTGTATCGGGTGGAAGACGAAAATTAGGGGAACCTTCCATTCAGAACCCCAGATTGTCGCTCTGCGCAGGCTTGAGACTGATCAAATATTTCACCAGGGAATCCATGTCCTGGTCGTTCAGCAAATTCTTGAACGATGGCATGTGGAGCGGCGGCGTGGGGCCGTCCGCGTTCAGCTTTGCGGAGACGGGCACACCATCCTGGATTTTCTTAATGAGATCGGCCTGGGTGTAGCTGTCGGCCACATGAATGAGCGCCGGTACTTGCTGGCCGGTCTGCGAATTGAGATTGTGCACGCCGCCCTTGCCGTCAGCGCCATGGCATGCCACGCAGCTCAGTTCCGTGTAGAGTTTGTAGCCGCGCTGGAGTTCGGGGCTGAGCGGCGGGGGCGGCTCGACGATGACCGTGGCCGCCGGATTCTCGCGTTTACGGCGCTGATCGTCGAGATAGCCGGCGGTGATGATGGAGCACAGCAGGATCAGCCCCATGATTCCGACGAGATATTTTTGCGCGTTGATGCTCATATTGGATTGAGATTCAGCCGACGATTGCCTCCCACAGAAGGAAGACAATGGTCACCAGGAAACACGCCGTCCCGACGAACAGCCAGAGGTTCCGCTTCGGCGCGATCTTTTCCATCGCGGCATCGATGAACGGCCAGAAAAACAGCCCGGTCACGTAACAGATGGTCCCCGCCATGCCGATGCCAATGGAGGTCATCTTGAGCCATCGATAAGTCGGGAAGAAATACCATTCGGGGCGGATATGGCCCGGCGTGAGGCCGGGCGTGGCGAGCTCGCCGACAACCGGCGGGAAGAACGCGACGTAATTCACCAGGCCGATGAGGATGAGAAGACCGATCATCATTTCCCGCAGCATATGGTCGGGGAAAAACGGGTAGGTTTCCTTCCGCGGGTCATTCTCCAGCGGAGCGACGCTGTGCAGCCGCACCATTACGATATGAAGTCCGATCAGCAGCGACATCATCATGGGCAAAACGCCAATGTGGAAATCGTAGAAGCGGGTGAGGGTGTTCGGGTTTACATCCGGCCCGCCGCGCAACGCATACAGCAGCGGTTTTCCAAGCAGGGGGAGGTCGGCGATCATGTTGGTGCCGATGGTGGTCGCCCAGTACGAAAGCTGGTCATAGACCAGCGAATAACCCGTGAAGGCGAAGGTAAGCGTGAGCATGAAAAGACCCACGCCGAAAAACCAGTTGAACTCCCTCGGTTTGCGGTAGGCGCGTGTGAAAAACACGCGGATCATGTGCAGCAGCACGGTGATAATCATCAACTGCGACGCACCTTTGTGGATGCCCCGGATGAACCAACCCATCCGTACCTTGTAAGTAATATTACTCACGCTGGCATACGCCTGCGCGGGGTAGGGGACGTAATAAAAAGTCAGCAGGATGCCCGTGACGGCCAGAATGCAGAAAAGCATCGCAGGGGTTCCACCCAGGCAGAAGACCCATTGCTTGAGATGTACGGGGAGCGGCTCGCGGAGCGGTTTGCGCAGAGCCTCGGGATCAATGGGAACGCGTTCATGCAGCCACTCGGTCACCTCATCGGTCCGGCGGCTCATACCTTCTCCTCTTTCCGCGACTTCATCAGGACCAACACTTCGCCATCCTTCACCTTCGCCTCGAGTTTATCGAGCGGTCGCGGCGGCGGGCCATAAGTGACCTTGCCGTCAAGATCATATCTCCCGCCGTGGCAGGGGCAGACAAGCTCCTTTTTATCGTCGTGGTAGCTGACCACGCATCCCAAGTGCGTGCAGATGGCCGAGAAGGCGCGGATTTCGGAGCCTGTGCTTTCCAGGATCACGGGACCTTCCGCCAGATTAACGACGCGTACGCCGCCCGCCGGGATGTCCGCTAATTTGCATGCGGGAACCTCGACCAGCTTCTCCGGCAGGATCACCGGGTAGAGATACTGCACGAATCGGAACGCAAGGCCGCCCATACCGAGCATGACCCCCACAGCCATGAAGGCGTCAGCCAGGAATTCACGGCGGGTGCGGGGTGCGGATTGTGGGGCGGCATGTTCGACGTTTGAAGCGCCGTTCATTTACTTGGCGGCATCCACGACCTCTTTGATTTTTTTCTCCTCCGCGGCGCTATCCGCCGGTGCGAGGGCCTTCAGCTTCGCGTCCAACTGGGCTTTTTTGCGAACGCTCGAGTCATATACGACGAAGTCGTAAATCTTTTTCGCGTCATCGCCCGCAATGCCGGAGCCAGGCTTGTACATCATGCGTTTGATGTAGCGCGACCATTCGCTTGGCAGCACAAAGTCGGAGTTGACGGGCCGGCTCAACTTGTGGCACTGGGAGCATTTTTGGGAAAAGGTCGCGTAATCGGCCTGGATGCTTGCCGGGTACTTGGAGACATTGATCGTTGCCGGGCCTTGTTCAAACTTTTCAATACGCGCCTTGGTCGCCGGGTCGACCTGGTCCTGCGCCCACAAGATCCTCGCGCTGGCAACGGCCAGTACGATGAGCCCGAACATAATGAGATAGTTTATCTTGATGTAAGCGGACAGCGCCCGCTTTTGGATATATTTGTTTAACATGGCTTAATGGCTGCTTTTTGCGATTGCTTAGAATCCGTATGAGAGTTGAAGGACAAATCCGCTGTCGGGCATCGCGTTCGGGCCGCGGCTGTGCAGCCATTCATAGTCCCCTTCCAAGAGCAGCGTGTCGGTGAAGTAATAGATGAACCCCGCCGTGGCGCGCTGGGTTTTCGTGCCCAAGCCGTCATCGAGCGTGTCATAGCGCGAGACCAGTTCCACATTGTTGATGTAAGGCATTTCCAAGTTCAGCCCGGCAAGCTTGTATCCCCCCTGGATCCACCAGCCGTGCGGCTGGTAAGTGCCGATGTCGGTGGTGCCCACCCAGGAGTTGATATACTCGCCCTTGACTTCAAAGTTGGGGCTGAGATGCACGGCTGCGTCAAAGACGAAAGCGGACCACCTGTCCCCGGAGTTGTCCCATTCTCCCGTCTGGCCCGAAATGCCGGCCTCGACGTCGTAATGGGGTTTGAACGGTTTGAAATAGGCGAGGCGCCCGCCGCCACTGGGGTTGTTATTCAGGTTGGCGTTGTTTCCATTGGAAGTAATGCCGATGTTGCCGCCAAGATCGAGATTGGGCATCACATTGCCGTTGCTGTCCGTGTAAGTGGAATTTCCAGAACCGTCCACCGAGCCGGGGCCGTTGACGCCATAGACCGAGTAGGAGAATGCGTCCCCTGTTTTTCCGACCGGGATGGCTCCCCGCAACTGGACACCCGCGCCACTCTCGGGAAGAACCGAACGCGCCAGTGGATCATCGGGTATTTTATTGAGCCAGCCCGCGTTGCGTTCCGTATAAGTCCCCAGCGGCAGCAACATTTCACCGGCCACGATGGTTACATAATCATTCAGCGTGTAGTCGAGTTGGGCGAAAGTGAGGGTCACGGAGGTTTGGGTGCCGAGATTGCCCGTCTGCCCGTTTGCCAGCGTCACTCCGCCGTTTTGCAAGTTGATATCGAACCCGGCCTCAAACAGGATGTTGTCATTCGCCCGGTAGAGAAAGACCGGGGCGAAATCGGCCAGCGTGAACGAACTGTGCTGTCCTGTGGTGCGCCCGAACTGGACTTCCGCGTCCCCGGCGAGCACGACATTGTGGGTTGCCGCATTAAGGAGGTCTGGGACCGCGGTGATCGGTTGCGCCAGTTTCTGGGCCGCCTCGTCGGCCTTTTGCTCGGCCTCGTTTGCGGTTTCCTTGGTTTTTCCC
>DASZPK010000257.1:0-3058 GCA_035550335.1 Chthoniobacteraceae bacterium
CCGTGTCCGGCCCGATGGTCTCATCGCTGGTTCCCTCGAAAATAATCTCATAGCGCTCCTTGCCCACGGAGCCGAATGCGCCGTAGGTATTCACGAGGTGCAGCCGGTCGAACGAGTTGTTCATCTGCTGCGCGGGTGAAAGGAGGTTGGCCACTACGGGAAGGCTCAGCAACACGACCACGATCGAGTAACCGATGGAGGCAAATTCCTGGCCGGGTGTGAGCGCCTGGCTCTCCTGCGCCGCAAGCTCGGCGCGCCGTGTCACAAATTTCGGCAGCACCCTCGCGAGCAGTGAATCGTCGAAACACGCCAGGAACGGGACCATCGTGAGGTAATTCAAAAACGAAAGGTTGCCGCTCAAAATCAGAAACACCTGGAAGCTCACCAGTAGCACCCCGGCGATGTGCCGCGCCCGACGCGGACCGAATGAAAACCACGGGACCACCAGTTCAATGAAATGATTCCACAGCGTTTCAAGCCGCAAGAGCCAGTGCGGCTGAAAGTGGAAGAGCCGGCTCAACGGATTCGGGATCGGCTGCGTTTCGTAATGGTAAAACAGGCAGGTCAAATTTCTCCAGCAATCGTCGCCCCGCAGCTTGATCAACCCCGCGCCGAGCATGATGCGGAATCCCAACCACCGGAAAAGCCAGATGATCAGCAGCGGCGGCGGATGCTTCGGGAACGGCCGCGGATCGAGCAGCGGGCAGAGGAACATCGCCAGGAACCCCGTTTCCAAAAGCTGGATTTCCCAGCCGTAGGAATACCATTCCTGCCCGATGTTTACGAACGATGTGTAGAGCACCCAGAGCGCCAGCAGGATTGGCACATTCGCATAGCCCAGCAGCACCACCAGCGAGAGCGCCGCGCCGCACCAGGCGAGCGTTTGCATCTCACCATCGGATATCCCGAACCAAAAAATGCTCGGCAACAAAAAGAACCCCTGCGTCGGTGTGCGGGGCGCCGCTCCCACCCGGGCGATATAATCCTGCGCCGGTTCCAGTCCGTGCGACCCGATCAGCGGCAGCACCTGCACCGCCAGCGAAACAAACGCCGCGAGATACACGAATCCCAGCAGCCGCAGGATGATGAAGCGGGTCAGCCAATAGGAATGCCGCCCCTGCAGTTTGCGCAAATAGACCAGCGGATTGTATTCGTCGGCGTCGCTTTCCATGGCTTGCGTTTTCGCGACGGCGTTCCGCTTGCCAGCGGCCGGTTACGACGTCGCCGGGACCGGGTGCGCTTCCCTTGCTTCCGTTTCACGGCTGGCCGTCACGGTCATGCAAACCACAAACAACGTCGTGAAAAGCACGTCGCTGATCAGCGTGCTCCGGTAAAACGACCACGTGGAGGGGTAGTGAGGCAGGCCGATCGTCAGCGCCTGCAACCAGCCGGCAAAAGTTTTCGCGTAAGCAGGATTGGAAATCCACGAGCCAGTATTCGTGATCAGATAAAAAGCGCCCGACCCAACCGGGCTTGCCGGTATCGCCATCCACGCGCGCCCATGTTTGCGAATCATCCAGCCCATCCAGAGGATCAGGCCGAAGGCAAGGTAGTTGGGAATCATAGCCGCGGAAATCAAGGGCTCCCCGTAGGAAAAGGCGTTCAGGAAAAGGTCCGAAACGAAGACGATGGCCAGCGGCAGCAGCAACGCCATTTTTCGTGGAAGATAAACCGCTCCGCAGAGGCAGATCGCCGCGATCGGGGAGAAATTCTGGAGCCAAGTGAGATGGAGGCCGGCAAAAGGAGTGCAAAGGCGGCTTGCCATCGCCGCCGCAAAGAGCCCCAGCGCGGCAAGCATCTGCAAATTCTGATTTTTCATCTGTGCATGCAGCATGCCGCCATTTCCGGGGAATTTCAAGGCCTGTGATTTGCTATTTGCAGAGACTATGTTGTTATTTAAAACGCATCTATCCATCATGATATGATAATTTGTTATTGAAATCCCCGCCGGGATGGGGTTTATTGCCAGACCTTCGACATGGATTTTCCAGAACGCCGACCCTCCGCCGCGGATCTCCGCGCGCTTCTTCGCGAGCGCATCGTCTTCATTGACGGTGCGATGGGCACCACCATCCAG
This sequence comes from Chthoniobacteraceae bacterium, assembly GCA_035550335.1. GTDB lineage: Bacteria > Verrucomicrobiota > Verrucomicrobiia > Chthoniobacterales > Chthoniobacteraceae > DASZPK01. The sequence goes on from DASZPK010000257.1 coordinate 2,078, forward strand.
CAATACAAGCTCACCGAGGAGCAGTTCCGCGGCGAGCGGTTCAAGGACTGGAAGGGGAAGGACCTCAAGGGCAACAACGAGTTGCTCAATCTTACCCAGCCCCAAATCATCGAGGAAATCCACCGTCGCTATTACGAGGCGGGGGCCGACATCGCCGAGACGAACACGTTCAACGGCCAGTTCATCTCCCTCGCCGATTATGGCATGGAATCCTTGGCTTACGAGATGGCGCGTGCCGGGGCCGTATGCGCCCGCCGCGCCGCCGATGCCGTGATGGCCGCGCAGCCGGGCCGCAAATGCTGGGTCGCCGGCGCGATCGGCCCCACGACGAAAACCTCCTCCATCTCCACCGATGTCAACGACGCCTCGGCGCGCGGCACCAATTGGGACGAACTCATCCGCGCCTACGGCGAGCAGGCCCGGGCGCTGCTCGATGGCGGCTGCGACATCCTTCTCGTGGAGACGATTTTCGACACGCTCAACGCCAAGGCGGCATTTTTCGCCATCCAGGAAGTCTTCGATGAGCGCGGCATCACCGCACTGCCATTCGACGGCGAGCCCGAGCCGGGGAAGCCTGTGGTCCCGCTCATGGCCTCGGTGACCTTCATCCAGAAAGGGGGCACGCGCGGCGTCACGGGCCAGACCGTGGAGGCGTTTTGGAATTCCATCTCCAACGTCCCGCTGCTCAGCGTCGGCATGAATTGCGCGCTCGGCCCCGAGGAAATGCGCCCGCTCATCGAGGAGCTTTCGCGTGTCGCGCCGATCTACGTGAGCGTCTACCCGAACGCCGGCCTGCCGAACCCGCTCCTCCCCACCGGCTTTCCCGAGACGCCTGAATCGCTCGCGCCGCAGCTCGCGCAATGGGCGCGCGACGGTTTGTTTAACTTTGTTGGCGGCTGCTGCGGCACCACGCCGCCCCACATCGAAAAAATCGTTGGAGCCGTCCGCGGCATCCCGCCGCGCGTGGTGCCGAAGGTCCAG
>DASZPK010000258.1:0-4561 GCA_035550335.1 Chthoniobacteraceae bacterium
CCGGAAAAACTTTTTCGCAAAAAAAAGAATGAGGGATTCGAATGCTCCGCCCCGGCGGAACTCCATTTCGGTCTCTCGAAACTTGGAGAAAAGGTCTTGATGACCTTTATAAACAAAAGTGAAACAACTGCTGATCATTACATTGGCGCTGGCGCTTGCCGGCTCCGCTTTGGCTGACAATAACACCGCTTCATCGGGAACCACCTCGTCCGGCACGACCGCTGCGCAATCATCCACCACTACTGGCAACGTGGTGCAATTGCCTGAGGTCGTCGTCACACCCACCCGCAACCCACCGCCGGAAACCAAACTCGGCAGCGACTTTTCGCTCATCGATTCGGCTGAAATCACCCGCACCCAGAGCGTGAATCTCGAGCAGGCGGTCGATCTCACCCCGGGCATTTTTGCCACCCAGGCCGGCGCTTTCGGCGGTGTGCCGACTTACAGCATCCGCGGCAATCGCGCCAGCGACACGCTCATCCTGCTCGACGGCGTGCCGTTGAACACCGAGATGTTCCAGAGCGCGCAGACTTTTCTCACCTACGCCGGCACTGGCGACCTCGATAGCATCGAGATCGTACGCGGCCCGCAGAGCACGCTCTACGGTTCCGAGGGCATTGGCGGCGTGGTTTCCATGGAGACGAAAAAAGGCTCGGGCGCTCCCAGCGCTGATTTTCTCGGCGAGGCGGGCACGTTCGGCTCGTTCCGCGAGGCGGTCGGGGCGCAGGGGCAGATCGACAAGCTCTCCTACTCGCTTTATTACGAGCGTTTCAACACCGAGAACCAGCGCCCGAACAACGCGCTCGCCGTGAATCGTTACTCGGTGCGCCTCGATTACCAGGTGGCCGATAATCTCAGCCTCACGCTCGTGTTCAGCGGGATCGACGGGCATTACGAGGAGCCGGGGAGCGACCGCTGGATGGATTACTCGAGCAACGATCCCTCTTCGCACAGCATCGGCCAGGGGAATCTCCTCAGCGCCGCCGTGAACTGGAAGGTCACCGATTACTGGACGCAGAAACTCATCTTCGGCACCTACTTCGAGCGCTACGCCTTCATCGATCTCCCCTATGCGGCGAATTTCTTCACACCCACGCATTACATCAGCGACGCGGTCAATTACTCCGTCGACTGGCAGAACACTTTCCAAATCGCGCACAACAACCGCCTCACTGCCGGCATGGATTTCAACGAGCTCACCGGGCACGACAATACGTTTAACAACCAGTATCTCTCCGACTGGGCCGGCTACGTGCAGGACGAATGGGAACCCGTCACGCACCTCAACCTCACCGCCGGCGCGCGCTACGATGGCTACGAACTCGCGGGCGGCGCATTCACCTACCGGCTCACGGCGGCGTATCTTTTCCCCAGCGACACGAAAATCCGCGCGAGCTACGGCACGGCATTCAAGGCGCCGAGCTTTCTGCAATTGTTCTCCACCTCCTCCTTCGCCACGGGCAATTCCCACCTGAAACCGGAAAAATCGCGTGGCTGGGATGCAGGCGTCGACCAGTACCTGTTCAACCGCCACGTGACCCTCGGTGCGACCTTCTTCCAGGACCGCGTGCGCGACCTGATCAACTTCGAGCAAACGAGCCTTGTCACCGGTTTTTATGAAAACGAGGACTCCGCGCGCAACGAGGGGGTAGAACTCAGCGCCGATCTCAACTTGTGTGACAACCGTTGGAAAACCCGCCTCTCCTACACCTGGATGGATTCCACCGCCACCGACCAGGGCATCACGCAGACGCGCGACGAACTCCCGCGCAACGACCTGAGCCTCGACTCCAGCTATCTCTTCTGCGACAAGCTGACTGTTGGCTGCGGTGTCTCATTCGTGGGCGGGCGCGTGGACACCGATTACTCCACGTTCCCCTCATCGCAGGTGAAGCTTCAGGACTACTGGACCGCGCGTGTTTATACGCGGTATGACATCAACGACCACTTTTCCATCTTCGCCCGCATCGAGAACGTGACCAATACGCAATACCAGGACGCGCTAGGCTACCCGGGGCTGCCCATCGGCTTCTACGCGGGCGCGCAGATCAAGTTCTGATGATTTCAAATTGAAATTTTGTCCGCTACGACGGCGGCGACAAACACCACGCCCACAAACGCATTGCTGTTAAAAAAGGCGCGGTTGATGGCCTCGATGTCCATCTTCCGCGCCGTGCGGTGCTCGAAAACCAGCGCTGGCAGTATCAACGCCATCCCGATGTAATAAGCCACGCCGCGCCCGCTGAAAACACCGAACAGCACGAGCAGCACCCACATCGCGGCATGCAGCCATTGCGCGAGGCCGAGGCTGCGCGCAATACCGAGCCGCACCACGAGCGAGTGCAGCCCCTCGCGCTTGTCGAATTCGTAATCCTGCGTCGCGTAAATCAAATCGAATCCCGCCACCCACAGGATGACCGCCAGCGAGAGCACCAGCGGCGCAAGCGCGAATTTCCCGGTGACCGCCAGCCACGCTCCCACCGGAGACACGCCGAGCGCCAGACCGAGGAAAAAGTGCGAAAACGATGTAAAACGCTTCGTCACCGAATAGAACAGTACGATGGCCAGCGCCACCGGCGAGAGCGCGAAGCAAAGCGGGTTGATCCACCACGTGCACGCAATGAACCCCGTCGCGCTGCACGCGAGCAGCGCAATCGCAGTGGAGTGCGAAACAAGCTTGTGCCGCCCTGCCGTGCGCGGATTACGCTGGTCGAGTTTCCAATCCGCGAGGCGGTTGAACGCCATCGCCGCCGTGCGCGCGCAAACCATCGCCAGCAGGATCAGCGCAAAGACGCGCAGCGAGGGCCACTTCCCGGCGGCAACCAGCATCGACCCGAGCGCAAACGGCAGCGCAAAAACCGTGTGCGAAAACCGGATGAATGCGAGGACGCGGCTGATCACGCGGGATTACTGCACGGGCGCCGGCTGCGATTGCTGCGGCGGCTTGTTGTCATCGAACATGTCCACCAGCCGGTCGTCCACGCCGATATCGATGAGCTTCCACGCTGTGCCCGGTTCCAGGCGATAGAAATAGAATTTCCACCGGAGCGGATAGGCGGCGCCGAGGGAAACGTACGTGGCCCGCAGCAAATGCGCGCCCGCCGGCTGGATTCCAACGAGTTCTGATCCCTTGATATCGCCGAATTTCTCGATCGCCTCCCGCGTGCTTGTCTTGAGGTTGGCCATCTCCTTGAGGTCATCGCCGATTTTGGTGCCGTTCGTCAGGAAGGCATAGGCGTCATCCACCTTGCCCTGCGCGAGATAGTCGAAAAATTTCTCCACGATTTTATCCACCGTTAAATCGGGGCCGTACGAAAGGGTCGAGGACACGGGAGCTGGCATGGGCGCGGGTGTCGGGCTTTTCCTGGACTGCGCGCGAGAGATGCCGGGAAACACGAGCGCGAGGGCGGCGATGAGAAGGAATGTTTTCGGGGAGTGACGCATATTCATTGGAGTAATTGGTGCAACCGTTGCTTGGCGCCCGCGATGATCGGCAGGCCGTGGGCAAATGTCATGAGTTCGAAGGAAAACTGCAATAGTTTTCGCGCGGACTCCCGGGCGAGCTTCGGGTCGTCGCAATACTTGTCCGGCAGCAGCGCAAACCCGGTGGACTCCAAATTGATGAGCGCATCGCCCATCATCAGCGCCCCGCCCGCCTCCGGCGCATGCAACGCAATCTCCCCCGATACGAACCCCGGCAGGTGGATGGCCTGCAACCCGCAAATCCCCTCCCCGTCCCGCACCCAGCCGGTCACCTCGATGGAGATCTCCCCCCGCGCCGCCGTGTGCGCAAAGACCGGCGTGCGGAATCGCTTTTGAAAATCGGCGGCAGCCCGCCCATGATTAGCGCTTGTTAAAACAATCGCAGCGATCTTCCCGCCGCCTTGCAACTCCTCCAGCGCCTCCTCGCGCAGCGGGATAGGGTCGACCAGCACCCATCCCGGCGTCGCGAGATAAGCATGCGAGCACAAGTCCGTCTTCACCGCCGGGTCGTATCCGCTCCAGAAGACGACGCGCTCATTCACCCGCTGGATTTCCTCAACCGGGCGCATGGGCTTTCTCCGGCAAGTCGGCCTTCTCGTAGTGCCGCGTCTTCAACCCGTAAGTCACAAACGCTCCTCCGATAAGAATGAGAAACAGCGAAAGAAATTGCCCTCGCGTGAGAAACCCCGTGAGCGGCGCATCCGGCAGCCGGAAGTTTTCCCCCACGATCCGCACCAGGGCGTAGACGATGAAAAACATCCCTGTGAGCACGCCACGCGGGCAGCGCGTCTTTGTCCGCAAAAGCCAAAGCACCGTAAAAAGAAACACCCCCTCCAGCAGCGCCTCGTAAAGTTGGGAAGGATGCCGGGGCGTGAGTATCTGGTGTAAAACATCCCGCACCTTCGGGTCGTTTCCCATCCGGTCGAATATCGCCTCGACAGACATATCAAGCCGGCTGACCGCTTGCTCCCGCAAGTTTGCGTCCTCCAGCAATTCCTTGGGAAACTGCATCGCCCATGGCACCTGTGTGGCGCGCCCGTAGAGCTCGCCATTCACGAACTTGGCGACACGTCCAAAA
>DASZPK010000259.1:0-4161 GCA_035550335.1 Chthoniobacteraceae bacterium
CTCCCAGCAAAATCTCGTCATCGATAAAATCCTCGCCGCCATCGAAAAACTCCTTCCCTCGTATCTCGCGAATGCCGAGGACTTCAACATCGGCCGCGGCAACGTGGCCGTTTGCTTCATCGATCCCGATGGCCGCGTCTATGGCCGCATGTTTGGCGGGGACAAGGTCAAGCGCCGCGAAATCTACGGCGTGGCGTGGAAGAAGGCGAGCCAGGTCTGGCTCTCCGGCGTCGCCACCTACCAGTTTGAAAAGAAGGTCTACGCCGGCGAAATCGAGCCGGGCAAATTCGGCCTCATGCATCCCGAACTCATCGGCTGGGAGGGCGGCCAGCCCATCAAGATTGCCGCGGATGTCCAACTCTCCGCCGGCTTCAGCGGCATGCGCGGCATCAACGACCTCGAAATCGTGACCAAGGCCGTCGAGCAAGTGGTTGGCAGGATTTAGCGGCTGTTTAACGCTTGGGCAACAACCGGCGCCTCGTTATCCGCGTCCAGGGTATCCCGGAGCGTTTCCAGCATCGCCTGCACCGTGTAAGGTTTCGCGAGGAAATGGCTCACGCCGGCCTCGTTGATTTTGGAGGCCTTGCTGTTGGCGTTCAGCCCGCTTGCGGCGATGATTTTCACCTCGGGATTTACTTTCCGGAGCGCCTGGATGGTGGCGAGGCCGTCCATGAAGGGCATCATCATGTCGGTGAGCACCACGGCGATGTCGCCTTTCTGCCGCGTGTAGATTTCCATTGCGTCGATCCCGTCGGTGGCGGTGATGACCCGGTAGCCGAAGGTCTCCAGCGTCTGCCGGGCGATGGTGAGGATGGAATCCTCGTCGTCGACCACGAGCACGAGTTCCCCCCTGCCGCGCGGGAGCTTGCCCCCGGCCGGATGAGGTTCGGCAGTTTCCTTCACGATCATGGCCGGGAAGAACAGGCTGAAGGTCGTTCCGCGCCCGGGTTCGCTCTCCACGTTCACGAACCCGCCATGGCTTTTCACCACAGCGAGCAGGGTGGAGAGGCCGAGACCGCTCCCCTTGCCAAATTCCTTCGTCGTGAAGAACGGCTCGAAAATCATGTCGAGGTTTTCCTTCGGAATGCCGATGCCGGTGTCGGAAACATGGATTGCCAGGTAAGGCCCCGCATTTGCCTTGAGGTGCATCGCGGCATCCGGTCCGCTCACAACGCGGTTTTCAATCGCGATCATGATGCGTCCGCCCTGCGGCATGGCGTCGCGCGCATTCACGCAAAGGTTGAGCAGGATTTGATAGAGCTGGGTCGGGTCCCCCTTCATGTTCCATACGTCCGGCGGCGCGGAAGTCTCCAGCCGGATATTTTTTGGAAACGTGTCCCGCACGATGTGCTGGATGTCCTTGATCAAATCCTTCGGCTGGATCTCGACCTGCGGGCCGTCCATCCCGCGCGCGAATGAAAGCACCTGCTGCACGATGGCCGCGCCTCGCGAGGCGCTCCCATGGATGGTCTCAAGAATGTCGAGCGCCTTTGGGTCCTCCACAAAATCCTTGAGGATGTCGATGGACATGATGATCGGCGCGAGAATGTTATTGAGGTCGTGCGCGATGCCGCCCGCCAGGTTGCCGATGCTTTCCATGCGCTGGGCGCGCAGGAATTGCGCCTCGATTTTTTTGCGTTCCGTGATGTCGGTATTGATGGCGAGGATGGATTTCGGGTTGCCATCCTTGTCGTGCACGAGCGTGAGGCGCGTCTCGACGGTCAGCCTGCGCCCGTCCCGCGCGCTATGTTCCAGTACGCCCGACCACTCGCCCTTGACCATCAGGATGTCGTGGACATCGCTCGGTTTCGAGGGGTCGATCCCGTTGTATAACAATTTGGAGATCTGCCTGCCGATCGCATCCGCGGCGGGCCAGCCGTACATGCGCTCCGCGCCCTTGTTCCAGTAGAGGATCCAGTTGTCGAGGCTGAAAACGATGATCGCATCCGCCGTTTCATTCAGCAGTGCGGCCTGCTCCATGATCTGCTCGAGAGCGCGCTTGCGCTCGGTCACGTCGCGCAGCGCGATCATGCGCAGCGTGCGATCGCCCACGCGCACCATTTTTGCGCGCGCCTCCGCGTGGAAAGCGGTGCCATCGCGCCGCAACAATTGCTGGCTGTAAGTTTCCTCGCGCTCCGTGCGCATCGCCTCGGCCACCATTTCGCGCGATTCGGGCGCCACCCATTCGATGAGTTCGCGCCCGATCATGTCCGCATGGCGGCAGCCGAACATTTTGAAAAACTGCTCGTTGCCATCCACGAGCCGCCCCTTCTCGGTGATGGCGATTCCCTCGAAAGCCGCAGCGGTGAGGTTGCGGTAACGCTCCTCGCTCTCGCGCAGGCGCAGCATCATTCTTTCCCGTTCATCCAGCACGATGGCGGGAATTAGCGCGATGCTGGTGCCCATCGCGAGCACGACATGCATCATGAAAACATAGGTCGCCTTGGAGGCCCCCCCCGGCAGCGAGATGGCCAGGACATGCGAATTGAAAAAGAATCCCGCCAACAGCGACATCAATACATTTGCGGAAGTTGCCCCGCGCACCCCGAAGCGCATCCCCGCCCAGAGGAGGAAAGGCACCACCAGCGCCCTCTGCGGCACGAGCACGGTCTCCGTCCGGATCACGCCGTACCAGAGGCAAACGACCAGCCCCACCACGAGCAGCACGGCTTCCAATTGCCGTCGCGGCTTCTTCAAAACGGCGCGCAACCCGTTCAATCCGGAAGCCCACGACAAAATGAAAGGCGCGAGGACCAGCACCCCGATGGCGTTGCTGCCCCACCACGTTTTCCAGGAGTCGAGGAATGAACTGCTCAAGCCCAAGGACGTCAAGGTCGCCGCGCCTGCGAGGGCGCCGAGCATCGGGCTCAATATCACGGTGAAACCGAACAGCCCGAAAAATTCGCGCAGCGTGCCGATCGTGGGCCGGTGGGCCACGAACCGCCGCACCAACCACGCGCCGATGACCGCATGGAGCGCATTGGCCGCATAGAACCCGAAGATCGCCGGCAGCGGCGTGCCGATCGAGAGATCGAAAACCAAATTGGCCGGCAATCCCGCAAGCACGATCACGGGCCATGCGCGTGTTTCATTCAGCAGCAGCGTCGCCACAAACAGCCCCGATGGCAGCCAGAATGTGACAAACGGCGTATTGCCGCCGCTGAAAAAACACCCCATCTCCGCGCAAATGAAATACGCCAGCGCGAACAGCACAGCGGTTCGCGACAGGACGATGGCATTCTGCGCATTTTTCGGGGCTCGGTACGGCATGCGACCTCTCTGTAAGCAAACTTCATGCGTGGCCTGAATAATATGCGCGGAAATCGCAACAGATTTGTTCCAGAGTGCGGTTTCCTCCCGTTGCGCATCGTCTGCAACTCAGAGGGAATTTCTTCAGCGTGGCGGGGCGAGGGGAGGGGGCGGCGTATCATCGTAAATACCCACCCATTCATCCTGCAAGTTGCTGTCAAAAAAGAGAATCCAGCTCCGTTCCGGCACATTTCCTTCGCGCATGCGCTGCTTGATCGCCTCGATGCCGTGCTTCACGTCGAGCAACGCCACGTCGATGTAGGAATAACGTTTGCCGGTCCCGCCGCCGATTACAGCGCCCAGCCCTTCGGGAACGAGAAGATCGTCGAGCGCATCCTCGATCTCGGACTTATCGGCGAATTTCTCCTCGTCCACGCCCTCGGAGCCGTCGATCTTCAAGTAAGCGAAAACCTCCCCGTGTTTCGAGAAGCGGCATGAGTCAAAAGGCTGGTTGTCGTGCGCGCACATCCACATGTCGGGGAACATCGTTTTGCCGACATACATGTCGAGCTGCTGCGGGTAATCCGCCGCCGGCTTTGGCTTCAGCTTGTAAAGGCTCCACGTGGCGTTCTCGCGCGTGGTGAGGCACGGCTTGGCCGGGAGCGAAGCCACGATCTGCGTGATCAGCGCCTTCACCGCGGAGAGCAACTGCCCCACGGGAAGGAAACCCTTCTCCGCCACCGCGTTTTTGTCGACGTCGATCCCGCCGATCCATTTGTCGAGCACCTCCTCGCCCAGCATCGATTCGCAGGTCACAAAGCAATCGTTAAACGCTTGTTTTTCATCGCGCGCCGCGTAATCAGGCGAGCTGAACACGAGGTCGATCCGGTTGAAATTCCCACGCTCGGCCTT
>DASZPK010000260.1:0-3296 GCA_035550335.1 Chthoniobacteraceae bacterium
TGCCGCGCTGCCCGGCTGCGTGGAAATCTCGAGCGTTCCCTTGCTGCGCACGAGCTTCACCGGCGGGATTTTTTTGCCGGGCGTGATCTCCACCTGCACGTCCACCGGGTCGTAATCGGGGAGCATGATGTGGATCGGGTAGGTGCCGGAGGTCACATCGCGGAACTCAGCCGGGCTGCGCTCCGCGTGGTCGCCCAGGAGCACGAGCGCGCCGGGCGGGTCGGTCGCGATGAGCGCGGTGGTCGGCACGCCCGGTTTGTATTTCGGGGTGAAATAGTACGCGGCGCCGGCGGCCGCCACGGCCACGAGAACAATGGCGGCGGCGATACGCCAAAGCGGGATGCGTTTCTTTTTTTTGACCCCGCTCAACTCCTCCAGGTCATCGTGCATCTGGCCCGCGGTCCAGTAGCGTCGGGCAGGCTCGCCCGCGCACGCCTTGAGCAGGATGCGGTTGAGCCGCATCAGGCGGCCCTTGTCGGGCAGCTCGTCGAGGCTCGTGGAGACCTCGGGAAAATCCAGCCGGTCCTTCCCCATGCTGATCTCGTAGAGCACCATCCCGAGGCTGTAGATATCCGCCTGCGGCGTGCCGGGCCCCTCCGGCGGCACGTAGCCCTCCGTGCCCACGAACGACCGCTGCCCGCTCACCGCCACCAGCCCGATGTCTGCAAGCTTCGGCTTGCCGTTCACGAAAATAATGTTCGCCGGCTTGATGTCCCGGTGCGCGAGCATCTTCGCATGCAGCGCGCCGAGCGCCTCGGTGAGCGAGAGCCCGATCTTCACGCATTCGTCGGCCGGGATGCGCTTGTGTTTTTCCAGCTCGCTCTTGAGCGTCTTCGGCTTGTAATGCTCCGCGTGGATGCTCTGGCCCTGCTCGCAATCGTCCGCGAGTTCCATTATGTAGTAAAAAAACGCCTCCGTCCGCCCCACGTGGAGGATCGCCATGAAGCTGTTGTGCGAGCGCGATACCGGCTCGAACGCCGACATCCCCTCGAACTCCCTGTTAAACGACCGTTCGCTCTCAAACGTGCTCCGGTACACCACCTTCACCGCCCGCAACGCCCCCGTGAGGCTCCGCGCGAGCCAGATCTCCCCGTAAGCGCCGCGCCCGATCACGCGCAGGACCTCGTGATCGGGGATGTGAGGCTTGGTGGCTTCGGAGTTCATGGTCAAATGAAGCGATGCTGGATTCCGGATACTGGATTCTGGATGAAGAAATTGCGGCGACGCTGCCACTCAACATCCAGCATCAAGCATCCAGAATCCAGCATCGGTCCTTTGCAATCTGCGTGCATAATCCTCACTTCCGCGGCTTTTCGACGTTGCGCAGCTCCTTTTTCATCAATGCCGAAATGCGGTGCTTCGCGAGATAGACTTGCGCCACGCTCACGCCGAGTTCCTTCGCGACTTTTTTCACCGGCCACTCCTTCATCACGTAGCAATCGAAAATCTGGTATTGTTTTCCGTCCACCTTTCTTTTCACGCGCGCGATGGCGGCGGACATGAGGTTTTCCTTCCACTCGGCGTCCCAGGCGGATTCGAGGTCGAATCCCGCGGGATCGGCGATGCGCTCGATGGTCGCCGTGCGCGGCGTGTCGCCCGCGCGCCTTTTTCGCGATGCGCCGTCGGACGGGTCGCGCTTGCGGAACTGGTCGGCGATGCGCCACCGCGTGATGTTGAGCAGCCACCCCTTGAACGAGCCGATCTTCGGGTCGTATTTCAAGCCGTCCACGCGCTTGGCCACGGTGATCACGGTTTCCTGCACCACCTCCTGCGCCTCGGACTCGGTGAGCCCGGCCTTGATCGCCACGCCGTGGATCAATTTCCAATAGGTCTCGAAAAACTCCTGCCAGTTTTTCTGGTCGCGCCAATCGGCGAGGCGTTCCACGAGGCTGGCGCGGGTCGCGAGGAATTGCTTGTTCGTCACGCCCTGTTTATAGCTGAAAAAGGCGTTGGGAGCGAAATTATTTCGATTGGGAAGTCCCTTCCGTCTTTTGCGTCCTTTCTGTCGCTTTCTTAATTATGGCCGGGGCGGGGTCCAGCCCTCCGGGACGGGATCGAAATCCCCGTTGGCGAATTTTGCCAGCACCCCGCCGCTGTAGAGGGGGGGCGACAGGGGCTTGCCTTTGGCTGTCGTGTCCCCGTGGTAGATCAATACCAGGGTCCACGTTTGCTCGTAGCCAAACAGGATGCCGCTGGTCTGCCGATTGTACCATTTCGAGAGGTCGATGGTGTCGGTGTAGATCTCTCCCCGCCCGATGGTCTGGTAAGCGGGGGTCGCTTTTTTGCGCGGGGCGGTGAAAAGAAATTCGTGCGCCTGCAGTTTGGAGTTGATGGCCAGCAGGCTGAAACAATCGTATTGCCTTTCGTTCCCGGTTTCGCCGGTTTCCATATGGGTCAACTCTTTTGCCGGTTGCATGGCATGGTTTTCGATGGAAAACGTGAGTTTGTTCCCGTCGATCCGCAACCCCAGGGAAAGCTGCCCGGGTGAGATCTGGCCCCATTGCATCTCCGGTTGCGGCTCCGCCGCGGGCTCGCCGGTCGCTTCGAGCTGGCTGGCGTAGGATTTGATTTCATCCGCCAGCATGCCTTTGTAACCACCGGTGAGGATGGCATTGAGTTCGAGTGCCTCGGCCTTGGCATTCACCACCGGCTTCTCGTGCTGGAACACAAACGAATAATGCGCGTAGTAACTGTATGCGTAGCGGAATTGCTCGTATAGCAGCCGTTGCAGCACCGGCTCCCCCTTGAGTAATTGCGCCTTGTCGGTCGCATAGCGGTCCAATGCCGCGGCGTAAACGAGATAGGCGCTCTTCGTCGGCGGTCGGGCCGAAGCGCCTTCGATCTGCATCTGGCCGTCCAGGAGGCCGCCCAATCCCACTTCCGGAAACAACTCGGGGTCCCGTTTCGGCGTGGCTTGTGCGGCGGGCGTGGCGGAAGGCGAGGGCGAAGGGCTTGGGGCGGGCGGCTCCGCCCATGCGCAAGGGAGGGAGAGAGCCGTCATGATTGCGGCGAGCAGGGGGATGGTGGGCTTCATGGATGATTCGACGGGGAATATCTCTGTCGTGCCCGCGGAAAGATTCGTCCTCCTGCTCCTGACGCGCATGAGACGGGCCGCTCTTTCGGGGCGAATTATCGGTTGGAACCGCAAAGGGCGCGAAGGACGCAAGGGCGAAGGGAATTCGAGAGGGTTTTCTTCGCGTTCTTTGCTGTGAATTTTTGATAGGAAGAGCAGACTCCGCTGAATTGACGTCAAGGCTGCTTCGTGGGATTATCCAACCGTGATCGTCGCCATGGAT
>DASZPK010000261.1:0-2159 GCA_035550335.1 Chthoniobacteraceae bacterium
TCATCAACACGGGCACGGAAATCCTGCTTGGGAACATCCTCAACACGCACCTGCAATTCCTGGCCCGCGAGCTTTTCCCGCTCGGGCTGCGCATCGAGCGCCAGGCCACGGTGCCCGATGGCGATGCGATCCGGCAGGCGCTCACCGAGGCGTTTGCGCGCGCGGAAATCGTGCTCGTGACCGGCGGCCTCGGGCCCACGACCGATGACATCACGCGGGAGATCACTGCCGAATTGCTCGGGCTGGAGCTTGTCCACGATCCTGCCGTGATGCAGGCCATCGAGGAGCGTTTTGCGAGAAGAAACATCAAGATCACGGAGCGCGTGCGGCGCCAGGCGCAGGTGCCGAAAGGCGCGGCCGTGCTGCCGAATCCGAACGGGACCGCGCCGGGACTTTATTTCGATCCGAAGTGCTTTCCGCAAGGAACGGTCGCAAAGCATTTGTTCCTGCTCCCCGGGCCGCCTCGGGAATTGCAGCCGATGTTTAACGATCATGTCGCGCCTGTTTTGAAAGGAATTTTGCCGGCGGGGGAAATTCCCGAATGCCGCACCTACCGCGTTGCGGGCCTCGGTGAGTCGAACGTCGAGGCGTTGGTTGGCGAGCGGCTGCTTGCCATCGACGGGCTGGAACTGGGCTATTGCGCGCGCCCCGGCGAGGTGGATGTGCGGGTGATCGGCTCCAAGGCTGCCATCGAGCGCGCGGAGGAAATCATTCTTCCAGCCCTCAAGCGGCACATCGCCTCCACCGATAACAGCTCGCTCGAACAGGTGGTGGTGCATTTGCTCGCATCGCGCAAGGAGACCGTCGCGACCGCGGAATCATGCACCGGCGGTTTCCTGGCGCACCGCATCACGAATGTCCCGGGCGCATCGGACGTTTTCCGCGAGGGGTTCGTGACATATGCGAACGAGGCGAAATCACGGGCGCTGAAGATCGACCCGGAACTCATCGCCGCACACGGCGCGGTGAGTGTTGAGGTCGCGACCGCAATGGCGGAGCACGCGCGGACGACGGCGGGCGTCGATCACGCGCTCTCCACCACCGGCATCGCGGGGCCGGACGGCGGCTCGGAAGAAAAACCGGTGGGCACCGTGTTCATCGCGCTCGCATCAAAAGGCGCGGCGACGATTGTCCAAAAGCACACGTTCCCAACCGACCGCGAAAATTTCAAATGGCTCGTGACGCAGACCGCGCTGGACCTGCTGCGCAGGCAGCTTGCGTAGCGCGGGGAAAAATCAAGGGTCGATCTCGACCGGCGTGCCGACTTTCACCTTCTGGTAAATCAGCGGCGCGATGTCGGCGGGCATTCGCACGCAGCCGTGCGAGGCGGGATAGCCCGGCAGGATGCCAACGTGCATGCCCACTCCCTCGTCTGTGAGCCGCATGAACCAGAGCATCGGCGCGCCTTCGTAATGCGTGCCGCTCGGAGCGGAATCGATTTTAAGGCTGATGCCGCCGCGCACCACACGCCCTTTGCCATCCACGAAATTCCCGAAGATGTTCGATTTGTGGTTCGGGTCTTTTTCCAGGACGGTGAAATTGCCGGTGGGTGTCATGCCCGCGTGTTTGCCGGTGGAGACGGGTGTGTCGAGGGCCACTTCGTCGAGGCCTTCCTGCTCGTGCACCCAGAGGTAGGCGCGCTGTTTCGAAAGGGAAACGACGACGTGCGTATTGTCGGGCGTCGCCTTGTCCATCACGCGCGGCACGGTGGTTGCAGGATCCTGCTTCTTGATGAGGTCGGTGGCCTTTTTCATCCCGTTGTTGGCGGGCGCGGCGGCCGGACTCGGGCTGGGAGAAGGTTGCGCCTGCGGTTGCGCGCGGGGCGTGGGTGTCACCGGGTTTGCCGCGCGCGCTGCGGGGCAATTTGCAAACCACGCCAGCAAGGCGACCGAAAGGGCGATTGAAAATGTAAAGCGATCGGTGATCGAGTTCATCAAGGACGATGCATGTATTAGTGGTTACGCTTTCGTGTATCAATCATTTAATCGAAAAGATTGGCGCTGGGCGCGCGAAAAATGCGGGTCGCCGGGAGTCTGCGCGTGTCTTGTGAAATTTTTCACAAATAACTCTTGCGCGGAATTGGAGGACGCAAGTAAGTTGCTGCCTCGTTTTTGCAACTCTCGCAATGACTCGAACCATACAGGAAATAGAAGCATCGG
>DASZPK010000262.1:0-3904 GCA_035550335.1 Chthoniobacteraceae bacterium
CGTCGGACTTGTCGGGGAGCAGGATGAGGAACTGCCATTTGGAGCCGGCGTATGGGATCGCAATCGCGGTGTAGCCCTCATGCCTGGCGAGACCGAGCTTGACGTCGTATCCCCGCATCATCGGGACCTCGGTCATGTCGCCGCCAACATGGAACGGCGCGGGCTTGGTGAGGTCAGCGCGGAAGCCTTTGCTCCATGGGGCCTTGAGGTAAATGGCATTTGCGAGCACCAGATTCGTGGTTTGGTCGAGCGCGCCATCCGGCACGAGGTTTGGGATGTGCTGCATCGTCTGCTGCGAAATCCAATCGTTGATGCCGTGTGCCGCCGCTGCGGGGTCCTTGGCGAAATCGACCGGGACCATCGCGGTATCGTAATTCAGCTTCAACTGGGCGAGCAGGTTCGCGTTCAAATCGAGCCCTGCCTGGACGTAAATGCGGTTTGCGAAAAGCATCTCGACCGGCGCCGCCGGTTTTGCGCCGCCGGCGTCCTGTTTCCCGGTCCCGTCCTCCTTGCCGGCATCCGCGGGAGTCTGACCCGCCTGTTCGGTCCAATGCAGCAGTTTGCCGAAACAATCCTCCGCGGCTTTTGGAAAGTGGAGGGCTTGGGCGATTTCCGGGCGTGTCGTGCCGTTTGCCGACGCGTAGGCCAGCGCGATCTCCATGTCGATCGAGTACGGGGAAAAGAGGGCGTTTTCACCCGGCGCGCCGTTTTTCTTGAGGAGTTCGATGCCAAGCCAGTTTACCGATTCGGCGGCGGCCACGGCGCGGGCATCGGGTTTGCCGGCGGTGTCCGCGGCTGGGTTCGCGGTATCCGCAGCGCGGAGTGGGGCCAGAAAAAGGACTGAAAGGACGAAAGGGACGCAAAGGACGCGCGCGGAGAAGAAGGCGTTGGGCGTTTTCATAGGGGCTTGCAAGTCAGACGGAAAAACAACCGGTTTTACTCAGGATTGTTTAACAGAGGCGGCGATGTCCATAGTCGCCCCGCGGCAACAATCGCCGCCAGCAGCGCCGGTTTCATGCGGGGGAATCGCATGTGGCGATTTGAACACCATCCCACTCCGGTTATCCAGCCGTAAAACGCCCGCCCGGACGACGACTGTTTTATTACTGCAGGCCGTTCTGGCGCGGCTTGTCGTCCCGCAATTCCGCCGTGCGCTCCATCTGCTTGCGCTGGTTGATGACGAAAGTGTTGTTCTCGCCGTATTTCGACCACGGGCCGGGCGGGACTTCGTCGAAATCGACAAAGCGCCAGTCGGTGACATCGGTGCTGTTCATGCCGAGGTAATCGCGCACGGCTGGGGAGACATCGAGGCCCGCGCCGTGGTTGAGGTTCGGTTTCGGGCGCTCGTCGCCGAACACGTATTCCCAATGGTCGGTGCGGAACGGGCCGCAATCCTCCCACTGCGCATAGACCGTTTTGTTTTGGAAGCGGATGGCGACCCAGCGGTCTTTGCACACGGAATTCATCGGCCCGGTGTAGGCATCCTTGAACCACGGCACCACCTTCGACGCCTCCGCCTTGAAGCCGGTTTTTTCCATGTCGTTATAGGGGAGCGCGATGTAAAACGGGTTCTGCCGCGGTGTGAAATCCACCGGGATGAAATCCTTGCGCCCCGTGGAATCGGGATTGTCGAACCCGCCGTAATTGATCGCCCAGTTCGGGTCCCACGAACTCACGGTGTTCGGCACCGGGTTGTTTTTCGTCGGCAGTTCGCCGACCCAGAACGTGGTGGTCACGATTTTTTCCTTCCACGGGTAGCGCGTTTTTTCAAATGACTTCGGCGCGGCGGGGGTGGTGTCGTTATTGAATTGCGGATTCTGCGGCGGGAGATTGCCATAGGGCATCGCGGTCGTCGACGCCCCAAACAAAGTCGGCTTGGGCGCCTCCGCGATCGCGGCGAGCATGGCGGGATCGAGGTGCCGCGGGGGATCGTCGCCGGCGATATTGTTTTGCTGGTTGGCGGGTTTGGAAAGCTGGCCCTGGGATTTTTTCACCTTTTTGGCGGAGGGCGGGTCGGCATGGCCATGGGTGAGCATGGCAAAAAGCGACGAGAAGGCGATGGCGAGAACGTGGAGGAATCGTCGGATGTTCATAAAGCCTCATATCCAGAATCGGCTACGAACCGGGAAGCGGTCTTGAAGATAAGAAATCTAGCACGATTCCCCGGGGGCGCAAAAGACCCGGGAAACGAATCAGCCACGATTGATCGACGAATCAATCGCCAGCCTTGAATTCGCCTCGCGGCAAGTTCACATCCTCAGTGTAGAACTCCTTTTCCCAGAATTTGTAACCGCTGAAATCGCCGTGGTGTTCCGGGCCGGGATCGGTAGGCCCGCCGGGCTTGGAGGCTGGATCCATCCCAAACGCCAGCATGTGGATTTTCCCCTGCACATCGGGCGGGAACATCTTGGAAGCCAGCATCGCGTTTTCAAACTGCCCCAAGGTGCGATCGGGGAAGGAGTCGGGATGGTTGAACCAGTCGTCGATCCAGACGAGGAGGCTGCCGCGCGGGACGATTTCGCCCAGCGTCATTTCTTCCAGAGTGTTGCGGTCGTTCACGAGCGAGCGCTCGCGATCCTCGGCGAGCGGGTTCAGGCAAAGGTTGAAGAATTCGACATGCTGGCTTTTGCCATAGGGCGGATGGCGCAGGTAAGGCACCACGGAATTGTAAAAATCGCTGATCGTGCAGGCAGGCGCCATGTAAACGATGCGGTCGTAATAGACATTGGGAAAATACCGCACCGCCTCGTTCATGACCATCGCCCCCATGCTGTGGCCCACGGCGGTCACCTTGAGGCGCGCGCCGCTTTTCTTGTTTTCCTTTTCAAGCTGGCGCAAAAACACAGCAAAGCCGCCGATGCCGGTATCGCTCGAGTCCCAGAACTCCTGCTCGTATTCGTCGTAGCTGGCGCGATGGCCGGGCTGGAAGCTGTTGCTATTGTAAAACATGGTGCGCGTGCGCCGGGTCATCATGTTCCACATGCTCTCGCCCGCGCCTTCCAGCGTGCCCGCGACCAGGAGCTTGCCCCCGATGCCCAGCGGGAAGCCGACCACGCGGCTGAGGTCGTCCACAAAGGTTTGCTTTGCCTCGCCCTGGGTCACGAGCATGGGAAGGGCGTTCGGGTGTTTCGCCTGCCATTTTTTCCAGTTTGCGTCCCAGGCGATCTCGAATTTTTCGTGGGGATCGCTCGCAGGCAGTTTTTCCGAATGGGCATCCGGGTTGTACTTTTCGATCATGCGTTCCTTGAGCGCGGTGTTGGAGGGATTGTGGGCGAACCATCCGTTCAATTCCGCCGGCCGGGCGTTTTCGGGCACGCTGCCCATCCGCGCGCGCAGCACGGAGTAGCGGTATTCCGCATTCTGTACCGTGGCGTAGCTTTCGCGCATGTCACGGTCGATGGAACCTTTGCCGGCGCTGTAAAGATTGTCCGCCACCGTGCGCGGCAACCGGGCCGCAGCGGTCGCAAAATCGGTGGCCGCATAGAGCGGCCAGGTGATTTCCCCGTAGAGCCGCGAACCGGGGTCGCCGCGGAGATCGACGCCGTTGCGCACGAAGCGCACGTGTTCCCACCAGGTGCTGACCATGTCGGAATTCCAGCACACGAACAGCGGGTAGTAGCCGTCCTTGCAGATCGTGTCGATGAGGCTCTCGGTTTTCTCAATCGCACCGCTGATTTCATTGTTGCCGCCATGCACGAAAATGAGGATGCCCTTGGGGAAAAGCGCCCTGCCGGTGCGCGGGTCGGCGGCCTTGGCCGCGCGCAGGATGGCCGGCACGATGAGGTCGCGAAGGGGGATGTAAAACTGCCCGCTGTATGCCGGCTTCCAATCCGTCGGGGGATTCGATTCCAGGCCGAAATAGGGCGACGCGGGGTGGGACATCAGGTAATCCCTGCCTTGGAGG
>DASZPK010000263.1:0-1655 GCA_035550335.1 Chthoniobacteraceae bacterium
AAACCGACCACATCCCCGCCGACTGGGCCGCCGCCGCCAACCGCATGGACGAGGTCTGGGTTCCCTCCGCGTTCAACCGCGAAACCTTCCAGCGCAGCGGCGTGACAAAACCGCTGCACGTCGTTCCCCTCGGCATCAACCCCGATTATTTCAACACCGGTATCAACTCCTACCGCCTCGGCGAAATGTTCACATTCCTCTCGGTGTTCGAGTGGGGCGAGCGCAAGGCGCCGGAAATCCTCCTCAAGGCCTTCAACGAGGAATTCAAGAGCAGCGACGATGCGGTGCTCATCTGCAAAATCTCCAATTCCGACGGCGACATCGACATCGCCGCGCAGGTGCGCAACTTCAACCTCAAACCCGGGGGAGGCCGCGTCGTTTTTTCGCTCAACGAAATCATCCCCACCTACCAGCTCGGCTCATTGTATCGCAGCGCCGATTGCTTCGTGCTCCCGACCCGCGGGGAAGGGTGGGGGATGCCGATGCTCGAGGCGATGGCGTGCGGGCTGCCCGTGATCGCGACCAACTGGGGTTCGCACTGCGACTTCATGAACGAGGGAAACTCGTATCTGCTCGACGTGGAGAAGCTGATTCCCGCCGTCGCGAAATGCCCCTACTACAAGGGCTTCAATTGGGCGGAACCCTCCCGCGAGCATTTGCGCGCCCTGCTGCGCCGCGTCTACGAAAACCGCGCGGAAGCGCGGGAAAAGGGGGCGCGCGCCGCTGCCGATGCACACGGACGCTGGACATGGGACCACAGCGCTCAAAAAGTGATCGCGCGCCTCAAGGAAATCGGAAGTTGAAAATTTTTAAGGCTAAACGGCTGTGTGACACGATTCACCGGTATATGAAGATCACCAAGGTTTTATTCGGTGTGACAGCGGCCCTCTGCATTTCCGGGTGCCACACCGTCCACAAAGTCGAGAATGGCACCGAACACGTCGCCAAAAAAACCGGCCATGCCGTTGGCCATGCCACTGAAAAAGTCGGCAACTCCATTTCCCATGGCGGCCAAAAACTGGAAGAGAAGACCGACCAATAGGCGCCCTGTTGCCTAACGCGCCGGTTGTCTTGCGCGAAGGCGCGTGATTGCCGCCAGGAAAAGCAACGCCGCCAGGATCGCGAGCTTCCACGCCCGCAAAGCCGGCACGAGTTGGGAAAGCGGGAAATTGGAGGTCATTTTTCCATTCCTCATCGGCACTGTCGCGGTTACGGGCTGTTGCGCGGTGAATGTTGCAAGCTGATCGTAGCTCTCCGCCCACGCATAACCGCCCGGCGACACGCCGTTTCCCGGTTCGAGATACAAGCGGTTGCTCCCATCCGGTTGCGGGATGATCATGCCCCCTTCCTGGCTGTTATAGCCGAGCACTCTCACATTCGCCCATCCGGTGAATAAATTGTTGGAGGTTGCGTACGTTTGAGCGGCCCCGTTGTTAAAATCCACGTAGATCGCATTGTAAACCTGCCCCGTTTTCCATACGTAAAATTCATTGGTTACCGCGGATGGAAGCGTCACCAGCGATGGAGCCGACCACTGGCTCCAATCTGCGGCTGTGGGATGCAGTTCATACGGACGCATCGCCGGATAGGGCGTGATCTGCGTTGCGCCGATGGGATTGATATTTACAAAAACGTGCACCGAGCCGTTGCTGTCC
>DASZPK010000264.1:0-3611 GCA_035550335.1 Chthoniobacteraceae bacterium
GCTGGAGGGGATCGCGTGCGGGTGCGTGGTAGCCGGGGCGGATTGCGGCGGGCTGCCGGATGTGATCGGGCCGGCGGGGGCGACGTTTCCCTGCGGGGAAGTGCAGGCGATTGCGCTGTGCATTGAACGGTTGCTAAACAATGAGGAGGAGCTGGCGCGGCACCGCGCAGCGGCGGCGGGGCACCTGCGCAAGCACGAGGCGGCGGCGGTGGCGCGCAAGTATCTCGATGTGCTGGAGGGGGCTGTGCGATGATCGCGGTGAGCCATCCGACGGGGAATGAATTTGTGCGCGCGCTGCTGGCAGGGCTGGAGGACCGGGGGTTGCTCGCGCGGTTTTTCACGACGATCAACGCGCCGCGCGACGGGGTGGCGGCGTTGCTGCCCGGGGCGATGCGCAGGCAGCTTGCGCGGCGGGCGTTCGATGTGCCGCGCGGAAAGGTGACGTGCAACCCGGGGCGCGAAATCGCGCGGATGCTGGGGAGGCGGGGTTCCGCGGCGGCGGTGGATGCGGTGTATGCCGGGATGGACCGGTTTGTGGCGTCGTGGATCGAGGGGCGCGCGCGGGAGTTTGACATTGTTCATTGCTACGAGGATGCGGCGGCGGAGACTTTTCTCGCGGCGGGGAAGGCGGGAATCCGGCGCGTGTACGAACTGCCGATCGCCTATTGGGAAACCGTGCAGGGGATTTTGCGGGAGGAGGCGGGGCGGTCGCCGGCGTGGGAGCCGACGCTTTCCGCGACGAGGGACCCGGATGAGAAGCTCGCCCGCAAGACGCGCGAGGCCGAGCTCGCGGACGTGGTGGTGTGCCCGGGGAAATTTGTGTTGGAATCGCTCCCAGCCGCGATTCGCGCGGCGAAGAAGTGCGTGATTGCGACGTTCGGCTCGCCGTCCGCGCCGCCGGGTGCGCGGCGGGATGGGGCGGATGGAAAACTGCGGGTGCTCTTCGCGGGGTCGATGTCGCAGCGCAAGGGGCTGGCGGATTTGTTTGCGGCGATGAAATTGCTGGATCGCACGGAGGTGGAACTTGTGGTATTGGGGACGCCGATCCTGCCGATGAGTTTTTACCGTGAACAATATGACGGGTTCATCCACGAACCGCCGCGCCCGCATTCGGATGTGATGCGACTGATGCAGACGTGCGACGTGCTGGCGCTGCCGTCGCTCGTGGAAGGGCGCGCACTGGTGCAGCAAGAGGCGCTGGCGTGCGGGCTGCCGATCATCGTGACGGCGAACGCGGGCGGGGAGGATTTGGTGCGCGAGGGGGAGACGGGGTTCCTCGTGCCGGTGCGGGCGCCGGAAAAAATCGCGGAGAAGATCGCGTGGTTCGCGGAGCATCGCGCTGAGCTGCCTGCGATGCGCGAGGCCGCGACGCGCAAGGCGGCGGAGTACACGTGGGAGGATTACGCGAGGGCGATCATCGAGGCGGGAGGCGCGCGGCCATGAGCGTCGCGGAGCGGTATCGCCGGACATTGAAGCGGCTGCTGTGGCTCTATTTCTGGCTGTTGATTTTCGAGGGGGCGCTGCGGAAATGGTTCCTGCCGCATCTCTCGGCGCCGTTGCTCGTGGCGCGCGACCCGGTGGTGCTGGCGATTTACGCCCTCGCGCTTGCGCGCGGGATTTTCCCGAGGAACGGGTATGTGATGTGCACGCTCATCCTGGCGGGATTCGGGTTTTTTGCGTCGTTCTGGGGGATGGGGAATTTGAAGATAACCTTGTTCGGGCTGCATGCGGATTTCCTGCACCTGCCGCTGATCTTCCTCGTGCCGCGGATATTTGATTTTAATGATGTAAAACAACTGGGAAAATGGGTGCTAGTGCTTTCGGTGCCGATGGCGGTGCTTGCGGTGCTGCAATTCCGCGCGTCGCCGGGGTCGTGGATCAACGCGGCGGCCAGCGGCGGCCAGGAGGGGGGCGGGCAGTTGTTCGCGGCGATCGGGAGGATCCGGCCGGCGGGAGTGTTTTCGTTTGTCACGGGGATGGTGTCGTTCCTGACGCTCGTGGCGGCGTTTCTCGGGCGGCATTTTGCCGACAACAAGGTTTATCCCACGAAGCTCGTTTACGCGGCGATGGGGGCGCTGGCGGTATCGCTGATGGTGTCGGGGAGCCGGTCGGCGGTGGCGTCGGTGGCGATCGTGGTCGCGGTGCTGATGCTGGTGGGGCTTTCGCGGGGCGCGGCGTCGCTGGGTTACTTGAAATATGCGGTTTTGTTTTGCGCCGCATTTTTCATCATGACGCGGATACCGGTTTTTCACGAGGGGTTGATGGTGCACGAGCAGCGATTTGAAAACGGCGGGGGAATCCATGAGGGGCTGGTGCTGCGGTTTTGGGACGAGCTGGCGAATTCGTTCCACGAATGCGCGGTGGCGCCGCCGCTCGGCATGGGGCTGGGTCTCGGCACGAACGCGGGGGCGGGGCTGCTGAGCGGACAGCGGCAGTTTCTCCTGTCGGAAGAGGGGGAGTGGGGACGGGTGATTTCGGAAAGCGGGGCGGTGGCCGGGCTCGCGTACATCGCGCTGCGGTTTGCAATATTTTTCCATATCCTCAGGGCCGCATTGCGGAGTTTCCGGATGGGAAATTCGCTGCCGGTGCTGCTGCTGGGGGCGACGGGACTGGATTTGCTCACTGGGCAATTTGGGCAACCGACGGAGCTGGGGTTTGTGATTTTTACGAGCGGGCTTTGCCTCGTGCCGCCTGCGGCAGGGCCGGAAGCAGCGCCTGCACCGATGGAGGAGGGCGCGCCGCTGCCGGCGAAAATCCGCGGCAGATCGGCTTACGCGGAGGCGCTGCACGGGGACAAACCGAAGGGCGGCGCGTGAAAATCCTGCTCGTTGCGAATTACGAAAACGACGGCCAGCGCAGCATGCAGCGGTTTGCAACGATGCTGGAAACGGAATTGCGCAAGGGCGGGGCCGATGTCGAGGTGATCCGGCCGCGGGCTTTTTTTGGGAGGATCGTGCGCGGGGCGGCGGGCCCCGGCAAATGGCTCGGCTACATCGACAAGTTTTTCATTTTTCCATTCGAGTTGATGCGCAAAGCCGGGCGGGCGGGGCCGGGATGCGTGGTGCACATCTGCGATCATTCGAATGCGTTTTACACCCGCTGGCTGCGGGGTGTTCCGCACGTGGTGACTTGCAGCGATGTGCTGGCGATCCGTTCGGCGCGCGGGGAATTTCCGCGGCATCGCACGGGGTTCGCCGGGAGACAACTCCAGCGCATGATCCTCGCGGGGCTCAGGCGGGCGCGACGGATCACGTGCATTTCGGAGGCGACACGCAAGGATTTGCTGCGGCTGCTCGGGGGGGAGCGCGGCGACGTGGATGTGACTTGCATGGGCGTGGACAAACGCTGGATGCCGATGCCCGCCGACGAGGCCGCCCGGCGGCTGCAAGCGCTGCCGGACGTAAAACAACCGTACATACTGCACGTGGGCGGGGACCAGTGGTACAAAAACCGCGAGGCGGTGGTGAAACTCCATGAGGCGCTCGGGGGCGGCACGGGGCTGGTGATGGTCGGGCCTGGGATGGGTTCCGGTGCGCCTGTTTCGATATCCGGCGTGGATGACGAAACGTTGCGCGCGCTTTACTCGGCGGCGGAGCTGCTTCTTTTTCCCT
>DASZPK010000265.1:0-3212 GCA_035550335.1 Chthoniobacteraceae bacterium
GGTCTCCTTGGCGTTTTGGACAAAATCGTTCATGGAGGTGCGTTGCCAGCCACCAGCACGGTAGCATCATCGTCTATTTTGCCCAGCGCGTAAAGCAGCCGTTGGGCGATTACACCGGGTTTCTCGTGCGCAAGGCCGGGAAAATCCGTCCAATTCCAGTGCGTCTTGAGGCCGTCCGAGTGCAAAATGAGGAAATTGCCGGTTTTCCATGGGATCTCGACAACCAGGGGATTGGGGGCGTTGAGGCCCACGATGCCGCGACGCGAGACGAAATTTGCCCGCGCGGGGTCTCCATTGGCGATGAGACGCGCCTCGACGTTGCCGATGCCTGCGATGAGCACTTTGCGGGCAGCCATATCGAACCGGGCTAGCGTCATGACGACACCGCGGGTGGCCCGGCAGGCGCGGCCCGCGCCGCGAAACAGATTGTCCAGGGACTGGTCGAAATGCTGCTCTATATAATGCCGTGCCGTTTGCGAGGCGCGCTGGGCAAACTGGCCGTGGCCGAGCCCGTCAATGATGCCGACAAGGGCAAACCCTTCCCACTGGCGGATGACAAATGCATCGCCGTTCTCCGGGAGGCGGCGGTAGGCACGGGTGGCGACACCGAATTCCAACCAGCGGGCGCAGGGGATGGACGCGTCCGGGCGCCGCCAGCGCTGGCAAACGATCCGGATGCCATTGGGAGAAAGGGAATAGAATTCGAGTTCATCCATCAGCCGGTTGACGGCGCCAAGGCCCGCGCCAAGGCTGCCGGCGGTGGTGTAGCCGTCGGCGAGCGCCTTTTCGACATCGAGGATGCCGGGGCCGCGGTCCTCGGACTCAATGCGAATGCCGGGGAGGACGCCAGCGGGGGCGAGCCTGATCACGCCGCCCGCGGCATGTTTGACAAGGTTTGACGCCAGCTCGGTGGCGGCAAGGGCAATTTCCTCACATTCATTCGCGGCAAAACCAAGCGAAACGGCCATGGCGCGCGCGGCAACCGCGGCGCGCTGGATGTCCCCCTGGCTCGACACGGCGACGGAGCGGCTCTCCATTTCCATCCCGGCACCGGACTCACCGATGGCCGCCACTTTCAGTTCATGCGCCATTTCTTAAGTGTGATGACAGTACCTTTGCCTACAACGGACTGGATTTCCAGTTCGTCCATGAGTCTTTTTGCGCCTGGCAGGCCGAGACCAAGGCCTTCGCCGGTGGTATAACCCTCCTGCAAGGCGAGGGAAGTGTCCTTGATGCCGGGGCCATGGTCGATGAATTGAAGCTCGATACCGATGCGCCCCGGCTCCTCCAGCAACCGCCAGCGCATGATCCCTTCGCCCGCGTACTTGAAGATATTCCGCGCCATCTCGGATGCGGCGGTGACAATGCGGGTAACATCCGTGATGCCGAACCCGAGCCCTGCGGCGGCTTCGCGCACGGTGCGACGGACCCCGACGATGTCGCTTTCGGTTTGAATGGCAACCTCCTCCTGTTTGCCGGCGCTCATCTTAATTTGCGGGGGGCGGGTTTTGCGGCCATGTCGAGCGCACGGTCCACATCAAGGGCGGTCTCGATGTTGCCGAGGGTGAGGCCGATCTGCGTCGCGGTGATGGCCACGGCAGGGCGCATGCCGGCGATGATCGTTCGGCCACCCATCAAGGTGACCATTTGGGCGGTCTCGGAAACGGTGCGCGCAAAGAAGGAATCAAGGGTCTCGACGGGAGAGATGTCCATGACAATGCTTTTTGCCTCATGGCGCTCCATGGCGCTGAGCACTTTGTCCTGAAGCGCGGAAATGGTGGAATCATCCGGGTCGGATGGCATCGTGACCATAAGAATGTTACGCACTTTGACGACGGAAATATTCTCGCTGCTCATACGGCGGCTCCCTGGGAAATCGCGGATTTGGGAGCGACGGCGAGATTCAGGAGTTCCAGCGCCATGCGCAGGCCGGCGGTGAGGGAGGAGCGGGTGAGCACATTGGCAAGGTCGATGCCGAGATGCACTAGGGTTTGGGCAATGATCGGGCGCACACCCGTAAGGACGACTTCCGCGCCGAGAAGCCGCACGGCGGAGATCGTCTCAATCAAATGCTGCGCTGTCTGTGTATCGATGGTCGGCACGCCGGTAATGTCGATCAACGCAACGGAGGATCCTGTCTCGGTCACACGGTGCAGGAGGCGCTCCATCAATTGCTGGGTACGCTGGCTGTCGAGCGTGCCGATCAGCGGGACGAGGACAACGCCCTGCCATACTTGAACCACAGGAACCGTGGCCATTTCAAAAATTTCCTGCGATTGTCTTTTTATTTTTTCCTCAGCCAGCCGCCGCTCGCTGAGATCGCGTGTGACTTTGCCAAACCCGCGCAATTTGCCTTCACTGTCGCGAAGGGAAGTAATGATGACGTTCGCCCAGAAGCGGGTGCCATCCTTGCGCACACGCCAGCCTTCATCTTCAAAACGTCCTTCCCTCGCGGCGGTTTTGAGTTCGAGGTCGATCTTGCCTTTCTGCACATCCTCGGGCGGATAGAAACGGGAAATCGACTGGCCGATAATCTCCTCGGCCTTCCAGCCCTTGAGGCGTTCGGCAGCGGAATTCCATGTGAGCACTTTTCCCTCGGGATCAAGAATGAGGATCGCGTAGTCCTTGATGCTATCCACCAGCAATTGGAGCATGTCCGCGTTTTGCCCGATTGTCTTGGACACAGCGGCACCCCCGCTCTTCTCTTGTGATTTCGATGGTTGCGATTTGAGTAGTTTTTTCATAATTTTTTGGGCGCGCATCTTTTCGTTGCTTGAAACCAATGTAACGCTTGGGCCGGCGGCAACTGCTTAAAGGCCAAAGCTCGGAGAATATCTAATTATACATCTCACCTGCTTGTTTTAGATGCTTCCCAGCGCGTGAAAACAAGACTAAATAGACTCCCAAAATACTCAAGCCATATTATATCAATGGGGAAAACGCGTGGGCACGCGCGCCCACGCTGTCCGCAAACACCCTTTTCTTCCGTTTGCAGCCCGGCACATCGCCTGCTAAGTTCCATGTATCTTTGCAGCCAAGCACCTGAACGGTAACAATCGAGGATCAAGATTATGGCGGAACCCGACAATCTTCGTTACACGAAATTGCCGCTTGGCAATGGATCCGGCGCGATACCGGCGCTCGGTTTTGGAACGCTGATTCCCGATCCCGTCGCGACCAAAAACGCGACCAAAGCCGCGCTTGAGACGGGA
>DASZPK010000266.1:0-3603 GCA_035550335.1 Chthoniobacteraceae bacterium
AAAAACCGAACGGCCAGAAGCCGAGCAGGTGTTGCGTGTCGACATTGGCGGTATCCAGAATCGTGACGACGACGATCCCGATTAGCAGCGCCACACAGATGAAGGCCGTAAGGTAGAACGGATTGCGCTTGTACCAGAACAGCGGGGCGTAATCGTTGGAATTCGTATCCGTTGGCATGCGTTTCGAAGTCTACGCCAAAACCCGGCCAAGTCCAACAAGTAGAAAAAACGGGAAGCCAATGGAGGGGCAGTTTTGGACAAGTTCGCGTCTTGTGAAGGGCGTTTTGTCCAGTTAGTGTTCACTCATGAGCACCGCCATCGCCACACCACCAGCCAAGCCCAAGCTGGGAAGCACAAAGCCCGCCAACCAGCAGTTGGTCAAATGGGTCGAGGAAACGGCCGAACTCTGCCAGCCCGACCGTATTTTCTGGTGCGACGGTTCCGAGGAGGAAAAGGAAACCCTCACGCAGCAGGCCGTCGAGCAGGGCGTGCTCACCAAACTCAACCAGGAAAAACTCCCCGGCTGCTACTACCACCGCTCGAACCCGAACGACGTCGCCCGCGTGGAGCAATGCACCTATATTTGCACCCCCACGCAGGAGGAAGCCGGCCCGACCAACAACTGGGCGCCGCCCGCGGAGATGTATGAAAAACTGCGCGGCCTGCTCCGCGGCTCGATGCGCGGGCGCACGATGTATGTGATCCCCTACCTCATGGGCCCGGTCGGCTCGCCGATCTCGAAGGTCGGCGTGGAAATCACCGATTCGATTTACGTGGTGTTAAACATGCGCATCATGGCCCGCATCGGCGGCACCGCGTTGCGCCACCTGGGCGGCAGCGGCGATTTCAACCGCGGCGTCCACTCGATGCTCGACCTCAACCCCGAGCGCCGTTACATCGTCCATTTTCCGCAGGACAACGCCATTATTTCCGTCGGCTCCGGCTACGGGGGCAACGTGCTCCTCGGGAAAAAATGCCTCGCGCTGCGCATCGGCTCGTATCTCGGGCGCCAGCAAAACTGGATGGCCGAGCACATGCTGCTCCTCTGCGTCGAGAACCCGCAGGGCGAAAAAACCTATGTCGCCGCCGCATTCCCGAGCGCGTGCGGTAAGACGAACTTCGCGATGCTCATCCCGCCCCCGCAATACAAGGGGTGGAAAGTCACCACCATCGGCGATGACATCGCATGGATGAAACCGGGCGCCGATGGCCGGCTCTACGCGATCAACCCCGAGGCCGGCTATTTCGGCGTCGCCCCCGGCACGAACCGCAAGACCAATCCGAACGCGATGGAGACGATCTCGCGGGACACTATTTATACCAACGTCGCGCTCAAGCCTGACGGCACGGTCTGGTGGGAGGGACACGATGACCCCCCGCCGGACGAGTGCCTCGACTGGAAAGGCAACCCGTGGACGCCCGCCTCGAAGGAAAAGGCTGCGCACCCGAACAGCCGTTTCACCGCGCCGATGACAAACAACCCCGCGCTCGCTCCCGAGGCGAACGACCCGCACGGCGTGCCCATCAGCGCCATCATCTTCGGCGGCCGCCGCGCGACCACGATACCGCTTGTGGTGCAGGCGTTTAACTGGAGCCACGGCGTTTACATCGGCGCCAGCATGGGCTCGGAGATGACCGCCGCCGCCGTGGGCGGCATGGGCCAGGTGCGCCGCGACCCGATGGCGATGCTTCCCTTCTGCGGCTACAACATGAGCCTCTATTTCCGCCATTGGCTGAACATCCGTAAACAGATGAAGCACCCGCCCCTCATCTTCAGCGTGAACTGGTTCCGCAGGGACAAGGACGGCAACTTCCTCTGGCCCGGCTATGGTGAGAACATGCGGGTGCTCGACTGGATCGTGGCCCGCTGCAACGGCCGGGCCGCCGCCTACGAGACGGCGGTCGGCTGGGCGCCGAGGTACCAGGATTTCAACGCCGAGGGCCTCAAGAATTTCGGCGAGGCGCAGTTCAACGAGGCGGAGAAGGTCGACCGCGAGGAATGGTACCGCGAGCTCCTGCAGCAGGACGAATTGTTCTTCAAGCTTTACGAGCGGCTGCCGAAGGAAATGGTTTTTCAGCGAGAGTTGTTGGTTTCACGATTGTAGTAACAGGAGGTAAACAAAGAGCGTCCGTAGAACACACAGATTACCAGTCCCCCGGACGGCGTATCCGGGGGAAAACCAGGTTTCGATTCGGCGCATTGCACCCCCTCCCTTGGGTGCTGCGACCGGTCATCGGAAAACCGGTGGCCTCTGAGCCCGGCGGCAATCTGTGTTTTCTGCGGGCGCTTCTTTGCGCCGGGAATGGCGCTGAAAATGTGCTTCGATTTTGCGCCCGATGCTGGGAGAATCGCCCCAAGGATGGGTACCAACGCATGAACGCAATGAACGCGGAGTCGTTTACCAAACTGCTCCAATTTTCAGTTTCGCCCGTGGTGCTGGTTTCCGGCGTTGGGTTGCTGTTGCTCTCGGTGACGAACCGCCTCGGCCGCGCTATCGACCGCTCGCGCATCCTCGCGCGCGAACTCGACGACGGCAACGCGGCCGATGAGCGCCGCGCGAGGGAGCAACTGCGCATCATGGTCCGCCGCGCCGGGTTTTTGCGGGTATCGGTGAGCGCGATGGTGGCGAGCATCTTTTTCTCGTGCCTGATGGTGCTCTGCCTTTTCGTGCTCGAATTTTTCGAGGTCCCATGCCAGTACGGAATCCTCGCGGCATTCGGGCTCGGCCTGCTCTCGCTGCTCTGCTCGATGCTCTACCTGCTGATGGACATTTACCTCTCGCTCAAGGCGCTGAAGATCGAGGTCGCGCGCCATTTGGAGTGATCACTGCCGGGAGTCGAAAGGAAGCCAGTGGCCCCTCGCGATGGCCATGTGGGCGTATACGGCCAGCATTGCCGCGCCGAGAATCCAGACCGGGATGAAAAATAAATGGCCGCCCCTGAGGTGGTGAAACCACGATCTTCCGCCCTTGGTGGCCCGGTACGTGAGATCGCCCAGGAACATCGCGGCCCCCCACGCGCCGGTAAAAAGCACCCAAAGATAACTCCCCGGCAAGTAAACCGACGCGACGCTGCACGCAACGACCGGGACGGTGACCATGGTGATGCCGGGTGCGTTGTAAATGATGACCATGGGGCGGCTATGGGTGCGATGTTACCACTTCGCCAGTTGCTCGGGAAACGGGCACTGGGCGCAGTCGGTGTTGTCGCGCATGCAGAAGTCCTCGTAGATTTGCAGCATGCCCTGCTGGCAAGCGGCCTTTTTCAGGATGGATTTTGCGGCATTGTGGTGTCCGCCGAGAAGACGCAGGGCGGCGATTTTGACGGGGCGGCTCACAAGCGGGGCGGGGAGCTTGACGTAGTCCTTCCAACGCTCCGGGTGTTTGGAAACCACGAGGGGGTAAATGACGTTCGCGAGCATGTCGTTCACGCGTCCTTCGCCGATGAGCGCCATGCGTGTGCGCGATTTGCGCGAGGTGAGTGTGTAATGGAAATCCCAATGCTCGTCGCCGATGCCCTCGAGGAAATCGCGTGTGCCGCCGATGTCGCCCTCCTTTACCAACGCCGCGATCTTCGCCCAATGGCGGACGATGCCTGCGAGCG
>DASZPK010000267.1:0-11072 GCA_035550335.1 Chthoniobacteraceae bacterium
CGTCCATGAAGGCGGCGTTGCCGGCGATGAGCGCGCGGCCTTCCACCATGGCCTTGATGCCGCGGCCCGGGCTGGACGCGAAATTTTCCGCGCGTGCGGGCGTGAGCCCTCGGCTGCGCGCGGCCTCCACGATCGCTGAGCCAAGCGCGTGCTCGCTGTTTGCCTCGGCGGAGGCGGCGAGGCGGAGGAGTTCGTTTGCGGTGATGCCTTGCGGGAGGATGTCGGCGACGGCGGGGCGGCCCTCGGTGATGGTGCCGGTTTTGTCGAGGACGATGGTGGTGAGCCTGTGCGCGGTTTCAAGGGCGGCGGCGTTTTTAATGAGGATGCCGCGACGCGCGCCCGCTCCGGTGCCGACCATGATGGCCGTGGGCGTGGCCAGCCCGAGCGCGCAAGGGCAGGCAATGATGAGCACCGACACAAAAACGATGAGCGCCAGGGCGGGTTGGTGCGGGGCAAAGACGAGCCAGAGCGCCGCCGCGAGGATGGCAATGAGGATGACGGCGGGAACGAACCAGCCGGCGATGGTATCGGCGAGACGCTGGATGGGCGCCTTGCTCCCCTGCGCCTCGCGGACGGTGCGGACGATTTGTTGCAAGACGGTTTCCGCGCCGACCTTCGTGGCGCGGAAACGGAATGCGCCGGTTTTGTTGATCGTTGCGCCGATGACGGTGTCGCCGGCTTTTTTTCCGGCGGGCATCGGCTCGCCTGTGAGCATGCTTTCATCCACGGCCGATGCGCCATCGAGCACCTCCCCATCCACGGGAATTTTTTCGCCGGGGCGCACAAGCACGATGTCGCCCGCGCGCACTTCCGCGATGGACAGGTCGAGTTCGCGCCCACCACGCTCGACGCGGGCGGTTTTGGCCTGCAAATCCATGAGGGCGCGGATCGCGCCGCCCGTGCGACGGCGCGCGCCCGCCTCGAGCAGGCGGCCCATGAGGATGAGGGTGATGATAAGCGCGGCGCTTTCGTAGTAAACGGGTGCGGCCATGTGCATCCCATGCGCGGAGGGCGTGAACCATCCCGGCACGAGCGTCGCGGCGAGGCTGAACATGTAAGCGGCGAATGTCCCGAGCGCGACGAGCGTATTCATGTCGGCGGCGCGTTGCTTTGCGAGCCGCCATGCGCCGGTGAAAAATTCGCTCCCCGCCCAGAATACGACGGGGGTCGTGAGCGCGAGTTCGATCCAATGGACCGCGGGAGTATCGAGCGAAGATTCGAGCGCGGGAACGGCGTGCCCCGCCATCGCGAGGACGGCGACGGGAATCGAAAGCGCGAGTGCGATGAAAAATTTCCGGCGTTGTTCGTGGTATTCGGCGTCGCGCGCCTGGGTTTCCGCGTCCTCTTCGGGATCGGCGGCAGGCAGAATAACGTCGTAGCCGGCTTTGCGCACGGCTTCCCCGAGCGTGTCGAGGTTCGCGGCCTGCGAGTCGTAGCGGATCGTCGCGTGCGTGGTGGCGAAATTCACGTTCGCCTCGGCGACGCCCGGCGTTTTGCGCAAGGCGCGCTCGATTCTCCCGGCGCAGGAGGCGCAATGCATCCCCACGAGCGGCAAATCGGCCGTCTTCAAACTCCCTGCTTGCGCGGCATCGGGCATAGTCTCAAGCGACCGCGGCTTCGTAGCCCTCCTCCGCAACAGCGGCGAGGAGTTTGGCGATGTCCGCCCCATCGTGCTGCACCGTGGCTTCCTGTCCCGCGAGATTCACCGAGGCGGAGCGGACGCCGGGCACGGCTTCCAAGGCTTTCTTCGCATGGGAAACGCACGCGTCGCAACTCATGCCGGTGATTTTAAGGTGTGTGGTCTGCATCGGAACCCACCATACACCAACGCGCCAGCGCGCGCGAGCGAAGCGGAGTGCGGATGGAGGATTGCCGGGGAAAATTTTAGGGCTTATGTTGCGCTGTAACACAAAAAGCAACCCGTCGTTTATGTCCACAACCACCTGCGATCAATTGGTCACGCAACTCAAATGGCGCTACGCCACGAAGCAGTTCGATCCCGGGAAGAAAATCAACGTGAGGGATTGGGAGGCGCTCGAGGAGGCGCTGGTGCTCACGCCGTCGTCCTACGGCGCGCAGCCATGGAAGTTCATCGTGGTCACCGCCCAGGCGATGAAGGACAAGCTGACAGCGTTCGCGTACGGGCAGCGGCAGGTGGCGGATTGCTCGCATTTCGTGGTGTTCGCGATCCGCAAGGACCTCGGCGGGGACCACATCGACGCGCATCTCAAGCGCATCGTGGAGGTCCGCGGCGGTTCGCACGAGGCGCTGGCGCCGCTGCGGAAGATGATCATGGGCAACGTGGTCGAGGGCGAGGCCGGGAAGCTCGTGAACGAATGGGCGACGCGCCAGGTGTACCTCGCGCTCGGGAATTTCATGACCTCCGCCGCGATCCTCGGCGTCGACACCTGCCCGATGGAGGGCTTCCAGCCGGAGAAATTCGACGACGCGCTCGGGCTGGCGGCATTCGGCCTCGCGAGCGTGGTGAGCTGCTGCGCGGGCTACCGCCACGCCGGCGACAAATACGCGTCGCTCCCGAAGGTGCGCTTCCACAAGGACGACGTGGTGATGCGAATTTGACCCGCGCAGGGGCAAATCATTTGACACGCCGCCGGAGTGTCGTTCATTTATGGCTCATGATCCGCAAAGGGGCCGGCCGCTTGTTATACATCGTTTTATTCGCGACGTCGCTTGCCGCGCATGGGGCGGACACGCTGCCGATGTCGACCGTATTCAAGGGAGACGACAAATTCGAGGCCGTGAAGCGGCGCGCGGTCATCGAGGACTGGGCCTCCTATCCCATCGGCCAGCGGGTGGCCATCGCGGGCCGGGCGTTGCTGAACACGCGCTACAAGGGCTACACGCTCGAAATCGACAACCACATCGAGGCGCCCTCGGTGAATTTCACCGGTCTGGATTGCTGGACGTTTTTCGAAACCTCGCTCGCACTCGCGCGCATGGTCGGGGAACCGAAGGAAAATTGGACGGAGCAGACGCTGCTCAAATACATCGAGCTCGACCGCTATCGCGGGGGACAGTGCGACGGGACCTACCTCTCGCGCCTGCATTACCTTGAGGACTGGTATTTCGACAACTCCAAGCGCGGCCTGATCCAGGACCTCACGCGCGAGCTCGGCGGCGTCCGCGTCCCGC
The DNA here is from genome assembly GCA_035550335.1 of Chthoniobacteraceae bacterium. Lineage (GTDB taxonomy): Bacteria > Verrucomicrobiota > Verrucomicrobiia > Chthoniobacterales > Chthoniobacteraceae > DASZPK01. The sequence goes on from DASZPK010000267.1 coordinate 3,154, forward strand.
ATTCAGCCGACGAGATGTCTTTGCATTGGCGGAGTTACCGGTATATGGCGGCGAATCCGGCGTTGCGGGCTGGGATTCATGCGATGGAGCAGCGGGTTTCGCGGATGGCTCTGTATCAAATCCCGAAGTCGCGCGTGGCGGCGATCGAGCCGCAGATTCACACGGGGGATATTATTGGGATTACGACCATCGATCGGGGAGGGATAGGGACCTCGCACGTTGGGATTGCGTATCGCACCCAGGACGGGGTGCTGCATTTCATGCACGCGTCGTCGCCGAGTAATTACGGGCGGACTGTTTTGGATACGCGGCTCAGCGATTATCTTCATCGCTATGCGGACGACACCGGCATCATGGTGGGGCGTCCGCTCAAATAAGCTGGGCAAAAACCGGGGAGGCTTATGCGCCTGATATTTCGCACAGGAGTAATATTAAAAATATAAAAAACATCAAAGCCGCGCAGATTTTCTATTGACTTTGTTAAGATAAAGTTTTAATTGCTCAGTGTAGCCAACTCTCCCCCTATGAAGCAGACTAAAAGAGACCCCCTTACTGCTGAGCGTATCCGGATGGAAAATCATGGGAAGATTTTCATGACCATTCTATTTCTCGGATTGATTCTGGCAGGGCACTATTTGCTGCACTTTTAGACACGCGACGGTCGCAAAACGGGCGCTACTGCATCTGCACTTCGATGCTGTTCAGATATTGGGAGATGGCGTCGGTGCGCTTGGGGACTTCGTTTGAAAACTCCTGGGTGCTGCGGAGGTAATCGTCGAATGTATGGCTGCGGTCGGCGGTTTGCGTGGCTTCAAACCAGTTCAGGTAATCGGCGATCTGGTCCATGCGCTTGAGCACCAACTCGCGATATTTCGACGCTTCTTTCAACTGCTCGCCGACGGGCCCCGCTTTTCGATCCTGCAGCTCGGTGAGGACCATGATGTATTCGCCCAGGATCGGGCGGAAGAGCGGATTGCATTGGGTCGCGAGGTATTTCAGGTTGCCGATTGCCTCGGAAATCACCGGCTGGGCCTGCGGATTCTTAATGAAGTCCTTGTAATCCTCGACGGTGAAATCCTTGGTCGTCTTGCCGGTCTTGTCGGTCGGTATTTTGAATTTGAGCGCGGCGGCGAGTTTCTGGTCGGTCTCCTCGATGGAGAGGCTCTTGTAGCGGTCGGAAGAGGCGAGCCGCGCCATGCTGAGGGTCCACCATTTTTCGAGGTTCTCGGGCGAGCCGCCGAGGGCGGGGAAATGCTTCAGCAGATCGTCGGAAGGGGAATCGCTCCCCAAGGGGAGATCGTGGATGTATTGGGCGATTTGCGTGGGGCCGTTCTGCAGGCCCTGGAGTAATTGCACGAACCCGAACGCATACGCCTGGTAAAGCCGCAGCGTGGTTTCATTCATCCCCGGCGTGGCCTGGCTTAAAAAATCCTTGAGGGTCGGGAGGTCGCCATTGGCAAGCAGGGTTTTGTAAATATCGGTGTCGATCTCCGCGGTGCGGCTCCCCAGGAAGGCGCATAGTCCCTCGACGAGCCATTCAGGCGGGTCGATGATCGGGGGCTTGAGCTCGCCTTTGTCGCGATATTCCATCTCCAGCAGGATGCAATGGACGATCTGCTGCTGAAAATGAATCCGGGCGAGGTCGCCGCGCAGGGTCACATCGAGCTCGATGCGACGGCCGCCGCCCTCGATGTTGCTGATGGTGACCCTGGACAACGGCGCATTTGGCTCCACGGCTTCGGGACGCTGGAGGTTGACCACGATCGGGATCTTCCACGTGGCCCTCTGCACGTTATCGGTCTGGCCGATGAAATCCTGGATGCCGGCCTTGGCCTCCTCGCAGTAACTCGCCACCGACAGGCGCATGTGGACGTTTTCGCAATAGACGACGAACTGCCCCGAGGCGCTCACGCTTTTGTCGGGCTGCTTGTAGGGGTTCGGCACGGCCGCGTGGAGCGGGCCGCCAGAAGCCGGGAGCAGCAGGCCGAGCGCGCACGCCAATGGCGGCAGTTTTTTCATTGGGCAGCCGGCGCGGTGGTGATGTTCACCACACCCTTGTGCAACTGGATTGACTGGCACTGGTCGAGCAGGCGCTTGTCGCGCTTCAATTCGTCCGTGTCCCAAATTTTTTGAAAAAGACCGGTGAGGTTTTTCATCAGGTTGGGATGAATTTGCAACCGGCCGAACGCGCCCCCCTGGACCGTGGGCTGGAGTTTGCCGCCGCTGATCTGGAGGCCATAGTAGACCGTGCAATAAATCGGTTTGCCGAAAACCGATTCCTCGGTCGAAATCCGGATCTGGTCGTCATCGAGCACGATAAAGACGCGTGTGAATTTTGCGCTGTCGCCGAAGAACATATTCGAGGAGCCCTTGATCTTGCTTTGCAGGAAGGCATTGATGTCCTCCTGCTTGAATTGCAGGGTCTGGGGGGTGTTTGCGGAGAGGGCGTCCTCGATGTTCATCGAAGGGCTTACATCGACCAGATCCTCGGAGTTAATCGCGGGCGGGACACCATCGGGCGGCAGCATCATGACGATGAGCGCAGCGACAATGATCGAGCTTAGGAGCGTGTAAGCGAAAGCCTTGCCGGACCCGGCCAGCGCCCCGCGCTTGGGGTTGACGATCTTCTTGATGCGCTTGCGCTTTTGCTCGAGGGGTTCCTCGGGCTTGTTGAGTTCGGGGAGGAGCGAGCGGTCGAGTTTCGTCCCGCAATTGTGGCAATAGACGCGCTCGCCTTCGTTGGCGTAACCGCATTGCTTGCAGACCAGGGGGTGGGATTTCTCTGCCATTTATTCCTTGGTGGTTTTTTTCGGTTTGGTCTTTTCGGCTGCTCCTGCCGCGGGTTTTTTGGTTTCCGCGGCGGGCTTGGTGTCGCCTTTGGTTTCGCTTTTGGCTTGGCCTGAGGAGGACTCCTTCTTTGCCGCTTCGGCATAGCCCGAGCTGCGGTAGTCGGTAATATAGAAGCCTGAGCCCTTGAAAATCAACCCCGCACCCGCGCCGAGCAGTCTTTTCACCTTGCCTTTGCCCCAGGTTTTTTTTCGGCAGAGTTCCTTGGGGCAGGTGCGGAAGGCTTCGTCCTTCATCGATTGGAAGGCGTCGAAATTCTTCCCGCATTTCTCGCAATGGTATTCGTAGGTCGGCATCTGGATAAAGGGAGGTCTTCTATAACAGAGGGCCGGGCGCTTCGCAACTGCCGCCTTGGAAGACGGGGTGCGGGTTCAATCAAAACTTGACTGAAAAGCGCCGCCGATTATCTATTTCAAGCTCATTGCGCCTATGACTCAAGGATCACCATGGAGAATTGTCCCGCTGCTGGCGGCGACGCTGTTGCTCGCGGGCTGCGCCGGCGACGCCGGCATGAGCACAAGGACCGAATACCTCAATTCCATCGGCAAAAACATCGCCAAGACCTTCAACCCTTCCATCGACAATGTGTCGTATTGGGATGGCGATGAGTTCAAGGGGCCGCCGTCGATCGTCATCCATCTCGATGAGCAGCGCGCGTATTTCTACAAGGGGAAGCAACTCGCCGGCATCTCGGAGATCTCCACCGGGCGCGAAGGGCTGGAAACGCCGACCGGGCATTTCCACATCATCCAGAAGGACAAGGACCATGTCTCCTCGCGCTACGGCAATTACCTCGACAAGGACGGCAACATCGTGAAGTACCAGGCTGACCGCACCGTGGACCCGATGCCCAAGGGGACGACCTACGATGGCGATGTGATGCCCTATTTCATGCGCATCGTGGGGGGGACGGGGATGCACGAGGGCTACCTGCCCGGCTACCCGGCCTCGCACGGGTGCATCCGCATGCCCGGGTTCATGGCGGAGAATTTCTTTTACAACGTCGAAGTCGGCACGCCGGTGACGATCACGAAGTAGCCCGCCCCGCCCCGATTATCGTGTTATCACTCGAAATCACCGTGCAGGAAGCGAAGGCGCTGCTGGATTCGAAGGCGCCGTTGAAGCTGGTGGATGTCCGCGAGGCGGATGAATTCGCCGTATGCAAAATCGACGGCGCAGAGTTGCTGCCGCTCTCGGCTTTTGCGCAGGAATTCGCAGCGCGGCTGCCCGACAAGGCGCAAAAAATCGTGCTCTATTGCCATCACGGCATGCGTTCGCTGCGAGCCGCGGAATTTTTGGCTGAACAAGGCTACACGGATGTGAAAAGCGTGAGCGGCGGGATCGACGCGTGGGCGCGGGAGATCGACCAGACGGTGCCGCGGTATTAGAGCATCTTCGGTTTAGTCTAATTTATCGCGTCGCTGCACGACGCTTTTTCCGGCACCCCCACTCCCCTGCCGAGGTGCATTCATTTTGGCGATCATTCCGGAGGTGATACCCGGTACTGTCCAAGCCAGTTGCCGCCCTCGCCCCTCGGCCTCTCCCGGAATCGAGTCTCGGGGCTGAGGATCAGGAGCGACAAATTAATGCGACGATGCCCGGACAAAAAGCGCCCCCAGGGCGGCGACAGTTAGAGCCCCGCAGCATCGGCAGCCTTCCTCAGTTCATCGGGCACTTCCATGCCTTCGGCCTCCAAAAATTTGATGGCGCATTGAGGGCAATAGCCATGGGAAAACGATGCGTCGGAACGTTGCTCGACGTAGGTTTCGATTTGGTTCCATTGGCCCTGGTCGTCGCGAATTTTTTTGCACCCGGCGCAGATGGGCAGCAGGCCGCTCAAGGTCTTCACCTGCCCGAGCGCTTCCTGCAATTGCCGGGAAAGCAAATGCCGCTCGATGGCGTACCGGATCGTCCGCATGAGGGAAAAATTGTCGATGCGGTCCTTGGGCAAATAATCCTGCGCTCCCATTTTAATCGCCATCACCGCCTTGTCCTTGTCGTTGTCGGCGGTCAACGCGACAACCGGCAGATGAAGCGCGTATTTGCGCAATTCGCCGACCGTTTTCAAGCCTTCGCTGTCGGGCAACCCGAGGTCGGTCAGCACCACGTCGAAAGTCTGGCTTGACGCGAGCTTCAGGCCATCCCCGAGGCGGGTAACGCGCGTGAGCACGTGATCGAAGGAATCATCGCCGGCCAGCAGCGATTCCACGAGCAATGCGTCGGACGGGCTGTCTTCAATCAGCAGGATACGGATCGGGCTCATGACGCCTTGGGGGGCAATTTCACCACCCCAAACCAGAAATTTTCGATGCGGTGCACCACTTCGACAAACTGGTTGAAGTCCACCGGCTTGACGACATAGCAATTGGCGTGATGGCCGTATGCAGAGGTCACATCGCGTTCGGCCTTCGAAGCGGTGAGGATGACGACCGGGATGCATTTCCACTGCGGGTGTTCCTTGATTTCCGCGAGCACCTCGAGGCCGCTTTTGCGCGGCATGTTCAGATCCAGCAATATCAAATCGGGCACGGGCATCCCGGCGTACCGGCCTTCCCTCCGCAGGAACGAGAGGGCTTCCTCGCCGTTGGTGACTGTGTACAGGTTGTTCAACAGCTTGGAGGATTTGATGGCCTCCGCGGTCATCATCGCGTCGGTGGGACTGTCCTCGGCCATCAAAATTTCAACTAAATGATTATCCATGATTTTTTTGGGTTTCCGGCAATGTGAAATAAAACACCGTCCCCTCGCCCGGCGAGGATTCCGGCCAGATCCGCCCCCCGTGCCGTTCCACGATTTTTTTGCAAATTGCGAGCCCGATGCCGGTGCCCGGATATTCGCTGCGGGTGTGGAGGCGCTGGAAAATACCAAAAATCCTTTCGAAGTATTTTGGTTCGATCCCGATGCCGTTGTCACGCACCGAAATTGTCCACGAACCATTCGCGTCCTTTGCGGCGCCCACGCGGATTTCGGGGGCGCGGCCATCGCAGAATTTGATCGCGTTGCCGATGAGGTTTTGGAAGAGCAGCGCGATTTGCGAAGCGTCCACGGGGAGGGTCGGAAGCGCGTCGTGATGGATGGCTGCCCCGCGTTCCCGGATCGCCACAGACAGGTTTTTCAGCGCCAAGGCGAGGGGTTTTTCGATTTCGGTTTTTTCAAATGGCTTCCCTTTTGAGCCGATGCTCGAGAGGGCCAGCAAGTCGTCGATGATGTCCGCCATGCGCTTCGCGCCGTCCACGATGTGGCCGATCATCGCGTCGGCGTTCCCGTCCAGCTTGCCCTGGCAATTGTTTTTGAGGATTTGGGCGCAGCCGGAAACGGCGCGGAGCGGCTCCCGCATGTCGTGCGAGGCGACGTAGGCAAACTGCTCGAGCTCGAGATTGGAACGTTTCAACTCGGCGGCCTGCTCCGCGAGCTTTGCCTCGGTGCGTTTGCGCTCGGTGATATCGCGGATCGCGCCGATCGCGAGTGTTTCATCCCCGGTTTCGATCGGGCTCAAGCTGATTTCCAGGGGAAATTCCATCCCGTTGCTGTGCAGGCCGTAAAGCTCAAGCCCGGCGCCCATGGGACGCGCGATGGGCGAGGCAAAATAACCCCCGCGATGGATGCAATGTTTGTCGCGAAACCTTTCGGGAATCAAAATTTCGACTTTTTTCCCGATCAATTCCCCGCGCCGCCAGCCGAACACTTTTTCCACCTGCGAATTCACCAGGACAATTTCGCCGGAGGCATTGATGATGATGATTGCATCCGGAGCGAATTCCAAAAGCCCCTTGAACTTCTGTTCCGTTTTTTCGCGCGCGAGGATTTCCTTCGTCAATTCCACTGTCCGTTCCGCAACCTTGCGCTCGATTTGCACGTTCACCGACTCCAAATTGGCCTGGCGCACAGCGATTCCCAGCATTTCGGCGAGGCTCTGGCGGATGGCAATGACCAGGAAAATGTCTTCAAACGCCACCCACCCGGCGTGTTCGACCCAGCGGTACGGGCTCGCCGTGAGGACCCCGAAAACGGAGAGCGGAAAATAGATGCCGCGCACAAAGTGATCGATGGCAACCACGGCGGACGCGGACATAAGCACCCGCCAATCGCGGTAAAATGCCAGGAAGGCCAGCGAGCCAAACACGTGAAAGTGCGTCTCGATGCGCCCGCCTGTGAGGTGGATGAGAAGCGCGGACATGAGCATCTGACCAATCGCTATCATGTGGCGGGTCATCAGAGCCCCCGGCCACTTGATTGCGCAAAACACCGGCCAGAAAGTAATCACACCGCCCAGGAATAATGCCGCCCAGACGTGCGGATGCACGGTGCTGGCCGGCCCGGACCATGCCCTTGGCGACACCCACAGCGCAAACGCCACGCCCACGAGCCACTGCAACGGCATCAGCCACAGGAAGAGGCGGTCCGTGCGCACGAAAATGCTTTTCCGGTGCTCTTCAAAAAGCTGCTGCGCCCGGCTTCCGATTGCCTGGTCTGGAAGGGTATGGGCTGCCACGGTCATGGAACGGCTCCTTGCGCGCATTGTGAATCCGTCCCGGAAATCGAACAGCCGAATACAGGCATTGCCGCGACACCCGGGTCGCCGTCATTCAAAATCGCAACGATGGCGTCGCGGCCCGCGTTATCGCCCGAATGCCCCCGTTCCGAGGTGATACCTCCGTTGTAACGGAGGCGCCCAAGCCCGTCATACAGCACGACGAAACCCGATGTTTGCGCCCCGAATCGTTGAGCCTCTGCGCCTTCTTCATCGCAACTGACCTCAACCCCTGGAATGGCCGCGGCGCTTGCCCAGGAATCCGTGCGGGCCCATGCGTCGGGAAATCCATGCGGCTTGTAAAAAACCACATGGGCGCGGACCCGGCCTTTGCATTGCGCCATCAACACCGCCAGCTCGCCGATGCTCGCCCGCGTGCAAGGGCACTGCGGATGTGCGAACATCACCAGCACCGGAAGCCCGGAGGGGTTCGAAATCCCGCTCCCGGCGGGCCACACGGCGGGCACCGCCGCGCGGGTACCGGGTACGTTTTCGTATTTCCAAAAATACGCAAAACCCGCGGCAACCACCGCCAGCCAGG
>DASZPK010000268.1:0-5100 GCA_035550335.1 Chthoniobacteraceae bacterium
GAGGATAAAAATCTGCCGCACGACGTCATGCTGCGCGATGCCGTTGCCGCCACGCGCGAGATTTCCCGCGAAGGCACCGGCCTTGGCCGCGTGGAGCTCGAGGACGGCCGCACCCGTGGCACGCTCGACATCCAGTACGAATTCCTCGAGCACATCAAAAAATATTTCGCCCGCCGCGACGAGGAGACCGATTGGGTGCTTGAGAGCTGGGCGTTCACGCTCGACGCGCTCCGGGAAAAACCGGAACTGCTCATCGGCGGCGTGGATTGGATTTCGAAAAAATGGCTGCTCGACACGTTCCGCGAGAGCGAGGGACTCGAATGGCAGGACCCGTGGCTGCAAAGCCTCGACCTCGAATATCACAGCATCGACCCTGGGCGCAGCCTCTTCCACGCGCTCAAGCCCGCGAAGCAGATCGGCGAATTCAACGACAGTGTCCGCCGCCCCGACGCGATGCGCACGCCGCCATCCAACACCCGGGCTCACGGGCGGGGAAACGCGGTGGCCTACTTCCAGCAGCACCAATTGCCCTATGTCATCAACTGGGATTCCATCGCGCTGGAAAACCAGAATTACCTCATGATGCCCGACCCGTTCAAAGACTACGACGCCGAGGTATCGGGGTTCCTCGCCTGAGGTTTTTCAAAACCGAGCGCGAGCCGGCAGCTGAAAAACGTCCCGATCGCGAGCATCGCGAGCGTCACCGGTCTCAATTGCTGGATATGCGCGAGGTAATACCCAAAACCCCGATCCGCAATGAACGGCTCCAATTTCCAATCCGCAAACAACCCAAGCCCCAGCCCCGCAAGCCCGCAGATCACCGCCAGCAAAACCGACCTTCGCCGCGCGCACAATCCCGCGACGAATCCGAGAAGCCCCGGGGGAAGCACCAGCGCATAAAACCCCTGCCGGACCATCCAGAAAAATCCGAAATACCCCGCGCACCCGCCGATGGCCGCGCCTATCAACCCGAAGACGATGGCCTGCGCCTGGTTTGTCGCTTTCATGGATGTGCGCTATTCGGTTTGCGTGACATTCAAGTCGCGCAGGAGACCGTCGGCCAGCCCGTAAATCCACCCGTGCACCGCGAGCTTTTGGCCGCGCTTCCACGCCGCCTGCACGATGGTGGTCTGGCAGACATTTCTCACCTGTTCGCGCACGTTCAACTCGCAGAGCCGGTTCACCCGCTCGGCTTCCGTCGGAAAGGCGTCCACCTCGTCGCGATGGCGCAAATAAATGTCCCTGATGTGCCGCAGCCAGTTCGTGATGAGCCCGAGATCGTCGGGCTTCATTGCCGCCACCACGCCCCCGCACCCGTAGTGGCCCGTGACGATCACGTGCTCCACTTTGAGGACATCCACCGCGAACTGGATGACCGAGAGGCAATTGAAATCGGTGTGTGTGACAATGTTTGCGACATTGCGATGGACAAATACCTCGCCCGGCATCAAGCCCACGATCTCGTTTGCGGGCACGCGGCTGTCCGCACAGCCAATCCAAAGGTAGGCCGGCACCTGCTGCTTCGAAAGGATTGTGAAAAAATCGGGTTGCCGGCTTTTGATCTCCTCCGCCCAGCGGCGGTTGTTCTCAAAAAGCTGCCAGATGTCGTGGCTCATCCTTTGGGATTGGCGCCGCGATCAGGCGTTGGTGGTCAATTCGGCGAGGCGCGCCTCGAGTTTTTCAACCAGTTTCTCGGCCGATTCGCGCGCGCGGCGCTCCTCGAGCAGGCTGTGCTCCAGGTCGCGGATGCGCTGCTGCAGGCTCAGGCGGATGTTCGTGCGGATCGGCTCGGCCTTCGAGGCATCCGGGGCCGGATTGAGCGCCGGGACCAGTTCCGGGAATTCCTTCACGGTGATCGTCGTGCCGTCCTTGCAATTCGTGATCAAGGTATCCGGGCCGATCTCTCCCATCTCGATGAATTCCTTCAGCGCCCCGACCGTGGTCGGCCCGTAATACTGGTCCGGGCTCACCTCGATGAGGTAATCCATTTCCAGTTCCGGGATCATCGGTGCCTTGAGCCACGTCTGTTCGTCCTGCGAAAGTTTGTCGAGCGGCGAAATCTGGGCGTCCACCGCCCACTGGCTGATCTGGTCGAAAGTCACCGGGCCAAATACGCCGCCGTCTTCGTACTTCATCAAATACCACTTTTTGGATTCGTCCATAATGTTACTGGTTCTCCTTTTTTTCTTCTGGGGTTGGGGAAGGGGATGTGCCGGGCGCGGGGATAACCAAAACCTGACCTATCTGCAGCGTCCTGTCATTTTCTATTTTATTCACTTTTTCCAATTCGGTCACCGAAATTTTGTAATGTTTTGCGATTGAGGTAAGCGTCTCGCCTTTCGTCACGGTATGCGTCCCTTCCTTGTCGCCGGTGGCGGAACTCGCTGACGCCGGCTCTGGCGAAGCGGCGGGCGCCGGTGTCGTTGCGACCGCTGGGGCAGGGGACGCCGCGCCAGTCGTTCCCGTCGAAATCCCATGCGCCTCCATCACCTCCGTGAGATGCGCAACCTGCTGCGTGAGCGCCTCGATCTGCTTCGACTGCTCCTCGATGGTCTGCCGCAACGCGTCGAAATCCTTGCTCGTGGGCGCCTTCGATTTCGGGTCCGCCGCCTGCGCGGAAACCATGCACGCGCCGAGCGCGAGCGCGGCCGCAATTCCGGAAATCAATTTCACGCGAGCCATCTTTAAAACAAATGTCATTTTATTCCGAAGATGGCAAGCAGCCAGTGCGGTTTGCTTGCGTTTTTTCAAGACTAAACTAAAGTGTTCTCATGCCTGACAGGACGCAAAAACCGGTGGCGCCCATTCCCTGGGGTCCGAAGCAAGGTGACGGCGGCGGAGGCCCGAAGGCGCCGGACATTTCCAAGCCCGACACCCGCGATCTGCTCAAACGGATGCGCAAGGTCGATCCCAACCAATCCAAGCGCTACCGCCAGCGCACCGGCCAGTAATCGTAATCGCAATGGATAAACCGGCGCAATCGGCGCAATTGTTCCCGCTCGCAGCGGAGGATTTCCCGACGCTGCTGCGGCGACAGGGGCTTTATCCCGACGCGGCGCAAATCGCCACGCAACCCGCCGCCGCGCCGCACGCGAACATTCCGCACACCGAATCCACCACCATCCTCGCGTTCAAATTCGCCGATGGCGTCCTCGTCGCGGGAGACCGCCGCGCCACCTCCGGCAACGTGGTCGTCTACGACCGCGCCGACAAGGTCCTCGAGATCGACCGCCATTCCCTCATGGCCATCGCCGGCGTGCCCGCCACCGCGTGGGAAATGGCGCGCGTGCTTGAGCACTCGTTCCAATTCTACCGCCGCAGCCAGTTGCAGGAGATGAGCCTCGACGGCAAGGTGCGCGCGCTTTCCAAGCTCCTGCGCGACAACTTCGGTTTCGTGATGCAAGGCGTCGGCATCGTCGTCCCCATTTTCGCAACCTACGACGCCCCGACCGACGCCGCGCGCCTCTACTTCTACGACGCCATGGGCGCGCAATTCGAAGCGGTGGATTACGCCGCCACCGGCTCCGGATCGCCCGCCGTGCGCAGCATCCTTTATTACGAAAATACCTGGGGCAAACACCCGCTCCGCACGATGGACGAGCGCGACGCCGTCATCACCGCCCTGCGCGCGCTCGACACCGCCGCCGAATCCGACACCGCCACCGGCGGCGTGGACCGCCGAGGCAAAAGCTATCCCATCGTGAAAATCATCTCCAAATCCGGCATCACCACCCTCGCCGAGGAAACGCTGGCCGAAATCTTCAGGACCAAAGTCAAATGATCGAGGAACCGTACCGCTGGGTCGAGGCAATCGGCAACCGCCGCGAATACATCGAGCACCAGCTCGCAGGCGGCAGCCCCATCGCCTGCCTCGGCTATGCCGGCGGCATCCTCTTTTTCACCCTCAGCCGCGAGCGCCAGAAAATCTTCGAGATTTACGACCGCATCGCCATGGGCGCCATCGGCCATCCCGGCGACATCGAGCGCCTGCGCATGGCCGCCATCGAGGTCGCGAGCACCGAGGGCTTCACCCGCTCCTCGCAGGATGTCTCGCTGCGCCGCCTCGCGAACTACTCGCTGAGCCCCGCCCTGAAAACAGCGTTTGAACAAGTGTACGGCGCGCCGTACCTCGCCCGCATGCTTTTCGCCGAACTCGGCCGCGGCCCGGACGCCAACCTTTTCCTCCGCCTCGATTACGACGGCTCCATCCACGCCAGCGGCGGCGCGCTTGCCCGGGTCCACGAAAATTTCGGCGTGATCTCCGGCACCGCCAATTCCACCGCCCTCATGGAAAAATTCCTGCGCGCGCACGACAGCTCTTCCGCCCCGCTCCAGCAGGCGCTCGCCACCGCGCTCGACGCATGGACAGTCGGCCATCTCGGCATGGAAAGCGACTCCGCCGATGACCTCCCCTCCGCCGAAAAAATCGCCGCCCATCGCGACGAACAACTTGCTTCCGCCATCATCGAGGCCGCTGTGCTCGAACGCGACAGCAACCTGCCCGTCACCTACCGCACCTTGGGCGCGGACGAACTGGCCGCCTTGCAACCGCAGCCCGCAAAAGTTTGAATAGAAGCCGCCCAAACATTGTCCAATCAGGAGGTCCCATGAAAAAACTCGCCTTTCTTGCATTCTTCATTTCGCTGGGCGTCGCGACCCTCGCAAACGCCGGCGCCGATGATCAGATCGCCACCGTGCAGCAGCAACTGAAAGACCAGGGCTTTTACTACGGCCAGGTCGATGGCCAGCCCGGCCCCGAAACCACCGCCGCCATCCGCCGCTATCAGATCCGCAACGGCCTCCAGGTCGACGGCAACCTCAACAAGGAGACGCTCGACTCCATGAAAATCGCCGGCGCTCCATCCACCGGCCAGGTCCCCAAACCCGCCCCTCTCGACACCCAGACCCAGCAGCAGCCCCAACAGGCGCAACAGCAGCCCGCTCCGGCCCCAAACGCCCTCAGCGAAAGCGACCGCGAATTTTTAAGCAAACAGGAAAGCGCATCATCCAATGCCCAAGCCGCCGCCACTCCCGCACCGGCGCGCACGCCTCATCCGGTGGCATTGGCCAATTCGAACCCTAACCCCAATCCCACCAACC
>DASZPK010000269.1:0-4662 GCA_035550335.1 Chthoniobacteraceae bacterium
CTGCGCATCCGTCGCGCCGCTCGCATTCGTCCACCATTTTTTCGTCACGAGATCGATCCACGCCTGCCACGCCGGCTTCACCGACCAATCCTTGCGAAAATACGCCGCATCCGAACGCCAGTGCCGCCCCTCCCAAAATCCCCACGAAAGAAACCCCACCATCGACGGTTCGCTAAACGCCAGCGTCATGTAATCGCGCGTATAATCCGCCTGGAGTTGCTCATCCGTCACCGACACATCCTCCTCGGTAATCTCCATTTCCAGCCCGAGCTTCGCAAACCGCTCGAACCCCTTCTGCACCGCCGCGGGCGCGGGCAGCGCCCATCCGAAATGACTTTGAATCCCGATCCCCGAAACCGGCGCGCCATTCGCAAGCAGGTAGCGGATTTGCTCCTCAAACGCATCCGTGTGCGGATTATCCGCGCGCCCCGATTCCACCGTATCGTAATCATTGATGAAAAGCTTCGCCGCAGGGTCCGCCTGGTGCGCGAGCTGAAACCACCGCACCGTCTCCTGCTTGCCGAGAATGTCGGTCACATCATGGTTCGCGAAAAGCTCGTTGATCACATCCCACTCCACGCACTGCCCCTTTATCGCCGTCACTTCCTCGGTAATGTGACCGTCAATCCGCTTCCGCAGCGCATCCGGATTATCTTTAAGCGTCTCCAAATCGCGCGGCAGATTGTGCCACGAAGGCCACACCAGGTTATGCCCGCGCACCTCGATATCGCGGTCGCGCAGCCATTTCACCGCGTCGACCGCCCGCTGCCGGTCCGCCTCCCACATCCACCATTTGAGATCGTTTTCGAGCACCACTTTGTTGAAATATTTCGAGACCACCTCGCGGTATTTGTCCCCATCCGGCGTCTTCGCCAGCAGCATCTCAGCCGACACCGCCGACCCAAACCCAAACGCATGCCGCTTCATCTCCACCTTCACACTCGCGCCCGCCACCGGCCTCCCATCCGCACCCTTCACGATCACCGCGAGATCGCCCTTCCGGATTTGCTCGATCCGCGCCTCCGCCTCCTTGCGCCACGGCGCATCCGCCTCGCGCCCCACATAGGAAATATTCGGCTGCGGCAAATCCTGCACCCGCACCTTGTTGCCAAAATCGAGAATCTCCACCCCGCCGATCTCAATCGTCTGCGCCCCGTATCCGAGCCGGAAAAGCACATTCGCCGCACCCGCCGCAATCTCCGTCCCGCCGATATTCTCCTTCGTCGCCACAAACGGCATGCAAAACTCCTTCCACTCCGCCCCCGCGCTCGCGGGAAACGTCACGAGCTTGCGGTAATCCGGCGCGCCCTGCTCGATCACCATCTCTGTCGCCCCCGTCCCCGTCTCCGATTTCGTTTCCACGCAGCGCAGGTAATACCGCGCAAACAACACATCCCCCTCATGGATCGCCACCGCCGTCTTCGCCCCAAGCTGGATGGAATAAGGCGTCGGCGTCTCCGCCAGCGTCTGGATATGCAACGCTTGTTTAAACGGCTCCCCGTTCACCTGCACCACCTGCATCGGCCTCACCGTCACCGGGTCGCCAAACTGCTTGAGCGCCCCCTGCTCGACCAGCGCAACCCCGCCCGCCGGCAGCGGCTTGTCATCCGCAAACGAACCACTCCCCATCAGCGCAACGAGACAAAAGAGCAGGGGAATTCTCATGCCCTCGATTATCCTCCTTCCCCTCCAAAAGAAGAATAAAAAAGCTTTCATGCACAATGAGGATTTCCGAAACCGACCGGTAGGGTCGGACCTCCGGGCCGACCGCCGCGCGGAAACAACGCGTTATAAATTACCCCACGGGCCGCCCGCAGCTCAGCTCCCTCTTACCCCGCCAGCCTCGCAAAAATCTCCGGCATCCGCGAAACCGCCTCCTCGATCTCCTCCCACGTCGTCTCCTTGCCCAGCGAAAACCGCACCGTCGACCGCGCCAATTCCGGCGCCACCCCCATCGCCAGCAGCACGTGTGACGGCTGCACCGACCCCACCATGCACGCCGACCCGCTCGAAGCGCAAATCCCCGCCAGGTCGAGATTGATCAAGAGCGCCTCACCGTCCAGCCCCGGAAAACTCACATTCAGCGTATTCGCAAGCCGGTGCTTCGCGTCCCCGTTCATCACCGCCGCTGGAAACGCTTGTTTTACACCCTTCCACAGCAGGTCCCGCAGCCCCGCCTGCCGCTCCCGCTCCGCGTCCATGACCGCCAGCGCAAGCTCCGCCGCCGCCGCCATCCCGGCGATTCCCGCCACATTCTCCGTCCCTGCCCGCCGCTCATTCTCATGCGACCCGCCCACCTGCAGCCGCTCGATCGAAATCCCCGACCGCAGCCACAGCAACCCCGCCCCCTTCGGCCCGTGAAACTTGTGCGCCGCCAGCGACAGCGCATCGAAATGCGCCGAGTGAATCGGCTCCTTCCCGAACGACTGGATCGCATCCGAATGAAAAAGCACGCCGCGCTCCCTGCAAAGCTTCCCGATCTCCCGCACCGGCTGCGTCACCCCCGTCTCATTGTTCGCCGACATGATCGACGCCAGCGTCGTCTCCGGCGTGATCGCATCCTCGAGCTGCTGGAGATCGATGCTCCCGCCCGCATCCACCGGCAGCCACGTCACGCGAAAGCCCTCCTTCTTCTGCAAATACTCGAACGCATGCAGCGCCGCATGATGCTCCGTCACGCACGAAATCAAATGCTTCCCCCGGCTCGCAAAACTCCGCGCCAGCCCGATGATCGCGAGATTGTCCGCCTCCGTCCCCCCGCCCGTGAAAATAATCTCATGCGCCTTCCCCCCGAGCAGCCTCGCCATCCGGTCCCTTGCATCATCAATCGCCGCCCGCGTCTCCCGCCCAGCTGCATGAATGCTCGAAGGATTCCCAAAATGCTCCGTCAAAAACGGCAGCATCGCCCGCATCGCCTCGGGCGCGAGCGGAGTGGTTGCGTTATAGTCGAGGTAAATCACCGGAGAACTTTTAACCGCAGAGACGCTGAGACGCAGGGAAAAATTTTGGCGGCGTGCAGACTCATCATGTCTTATCTCTGCGCCTCTGCGCCTCTGCGGTTAAATCACCCAATCCTGCACCCACTCCTCGGGCCTCTTGTTTTTATCGAGAATCCGCAGCGAATTCTCCTCGTAAAACACCAGTGAATGCGCGGGCACGCTGTGCGTGAGGAAAACATTCGCGCCAATCGTGCTCCCTTCGCCAATCACCGTATCGCCGCCGATGATCGTCGTCCCCGCGTAGATCGTCACATTGTCCTCCACCGTCGGGTGCCGCTTCTTCCCCTTGAGCTGCTGCCCGCCCGAGAGCGACCGCGCGACAAGGGACACACCCTGGTACATCTTCACATGCTTGCCGATCACAGAAGTCTCGCCGATCACGACGCCGGTGCCGTGATCGATGAAAAAATGCGAGTGGATGTGCGCGCCGGGGTGGATGTCGATCCCCGTGCGCGAGTGCGCCCACTCCGTCATCATGCGCGGGATGAGCGGCAAATTCTGGCAGAAAAGCATGTGCGCGCTGCGCTGGATCGCGATCGCCTCAAGATACGGGTACGCGAGAATGATCTCCGCATGGCTCCCCGCCGCGGGGTCGCCGTCGAACGCTGCCGCGACATCGGTGTGCAGCAGGTTGCGCACGATGGGCACGGTGTTCAAAAATTCGGTCACGATGCGCTGCGCTTCCTCCTCCGGGCAATCCGGCTGGCCCACGCGCAGGCTCTTGCACGCCTCGCCTTTCAACCGGTCGGTGATGACCCCGATGCGATGCTTCGTAATACGCGCGAGATGCTGCGAATGGATCGGCTCCTGGTCGTGGTAGCCCGGAAACAAAAGCTGCAGCAGCTCCTCGCAGATCGACGCCACCGCGAGCTTCGACGGCAAATTGCTCCCGTCGATGTTATTGATTCCGCCAACATCGCGGTACGAGTCGAGAATTTTCCCGGTGATTTTGTCGAGCTTATCCATTTGTGTGGAGTAAAACCATAGCGCATTTGCGCGCGCGAGTCACCCATGGTCTTCGCCCGGCTTTTTTCAGCGTGTGTCCAGCGCGTTTCATCGTCAAAAAACAGCGCGCCGCAAGCACCCTCCGGGGAGCGCATGCCGCTGGCATGCACCTTCGGCGGCCCGCCGAATGGACGGACCAAGCGCGTCGCTTCGCTCCTGATGCACCCGATCAAAAAATCTCACCAAAACGGTCTGTCACCCTAGGTAAAACATCGTAAAACACACAACCCTGAAAGGGATCGAATCAACGCGCCCGGATTTCAATTGCGCGGCCCAAAAGCAAATATTTTTTTGCAAAAAAATCCCGCGCGCGACCTTGTAATCCAAAAAATCCGGTCAATTCTGTAGGAAGAAAAATGCAGATCGATTTTTTTGCCAAACTCATTTCACGCCACGCGCGCTCGCTGCCCGCGCAGCCCGTTCAATTTCCACCGCCGCCAAAAGGCGATGACGCCGCCCTCACCGCGAGGGCGCGCGAACTCCTCGCCCCGCTCGGCTGCGAACCGCTCGCCGCAAAAATCCGCGTGCGCTGGAACCCGCGCATGCGCACCACCGCGGGGCTCGCCGGCTACGAGCATTCGCTCATCACGCTCAATCCCGCCCTCGCGCAATTCGGCGGCACGGAGGTCGACAAGACGCTCCGCCACGAACTCGCCCA
>DASZPK010000270.1:0-6162 GCA_035550335.1 Chthoniobacteraceae bacterium
AGCAGCTCGGTGCGCGCCTCCACGAGGCACTGCGGCGCCTCGTCCAGCCCGGCGCGGAGCAGTTGCGCCATGGGATTGCTCGGCTGGTTTTTGAGCGGAAGTTTTTTCTGCCACCAGACGAGCAATTGGCGGCAGTGGTCCTCTATCTGGTGGTCACTCGGGTTGGAATCGAATGACAGGCAGAGCCGCTCGTAAAAATTCTCGGAGTTGTAAAACTTCCAGCCGTCCCACCGGATCGGATTATCTGGAATCGGGGAAGGTAGTGACATCGTGGAAAATGGCCATGGGGGTCCCTGTTTATACCACGATCACCTGCTGGGACAAATCAGCAGTCGCCGCCGCAATCTCGCTGTCGGAAAGACCGGTGTTGCGGGCGATGGAAACCTTGTTTTGCTTTCCATATGCGTCGACCACCACCTCAAGAACCTGGTTGGCGTCGTAGCGGTAGGTGAGCTCGACGGGGGAACCTTTCGGCAAAAACGGCGGCAACTCGATGTCGCAGATTCCGAGCGGCGTGCACTCGTTGGGCACGGTGCTCTCCCCCTCGACCACGCGCACGATGGCGTTCTTCATGTTCGCCTTGGCGGTGCCGAAGGAATTTTTGATTTCCACCGGGATGGCCGTCATTTTCTTGATCATCGGGAAGACATATTCCTCGACCTTCGCGTCGTCCCAGAGCACCACGCCAAGCGTGTGGGTGGTGATGTTCGTGACTTGAATGAGGCCGCCGTCCGCGCTGGAGAAATGTTCGCGCACCTCGATGGGCAGCACGCGCTCGCCGAGCCTGTCCTCCTCGCCGAGCAAGGCCAGGATCGCCTGGATCGAGGCGCCGATCGCGACCGCTTCGTCGGGGCTCACATCCTCGGCGACCGGCACGCCGGTCATCGCCTTGATCATCTCGCGCACCGCGGGCATGCGCGTCATGCCGCCGGTGAGCAGGATGTGGTTGATTTGCGACCAATCCATCTGCGCCTCCTGCAGCACGATTTCGCAGATGGTCTTGCACTTCTCGATGAGATGGCGGCTGCGCTTTTCAAATTCCTCGCGGGTCAATTCCAGTTTCACGCTCTTGCCGTTGAAGCTGTGGACGAGCGTGGTCTTGTTGCGCCCGGTGAGCTGGATTTTCGCGGTGAGCGCGCGGTTGTAGAGGTCCTGGTAGCTCTGCAAATCGAGCAGCGGATTTTCGCCGTGGAGCTTGTCAAATTCCTCCGCGACCCAGTTCACAATGATATCGTCCCAATCCTTGCCCCCCAGCCGATGGTCGCCGTTGCTCGCGAGCATCTTGATGTGATGGTTCTCGATCCGCATGATCGTGACGTCGAACGTGCCGCCGCCAAGGTCGAACACGAAGACCGTCTGGTTGGAATCGAGCTTGTCGAGGCCGTACGCCAGCGCCGCCGCTGTGGGCTCGTTGATAATTTGTAAAACATTGAACCCGGCGAGCTGGCCGGCGTGAAGCGTGGCGGTGCGCTCGGCGTCGTTGAAATACGCGGGGACCGTGATCACGGCGTCCGTCACTTTTTGCCCGAGATATTTTTCCGCGTCGTTTTTGAGCTTCTTGATGATGATCGCGGAGAGCTCCTCGGCGGAATAGACCTTGGTGTTGAAATCACGATGGAATTCCGCCTTGCTCTTGCCCATCTCGCGTTTCACGAAATCGACGATTTTCTCCGGCTCGGCCACCGCGTTCTGCTTGGCCAGCGTGCCCACAATCGCGTTGTGCCCGTCGAACAAAATCACCGACGGGGTGATGCGCTCGCTTTCGCTATTGGGAATGATCTGAGGTTTGCCATAGGCGTCGATGTGGGCGATGACGGAAAACGTCGTCCCCAAATCGATACCCACAGCTTTACGGGGGTTGGCTGCGTTTTGTGATGAGCTCATTGACTTCTGATTTCGGAATTAAGTCCCTAAATTAGCATCAGTTATGCCGGGTTGCACTTCATTTCCTTCCTTATCGCCGCCGATGGCGACCAAAAATCCTTCCTTCCACTTCTTGATGATGACTTCCTCGGGCCGCACGATGCGTTGGCGCCACATGAACCCGGGTTTCAGGCTGCGGGCAATATCGCCATCATCGGACTCGTTGTCGGCCAGCTCCACCGACACCGCGCGCTGCGTCGTTTTGTTCAATTTCCCGGTGCCCGGCTCAAGCCGGTCCACCTCCATGCGGGCCATGATTTCGAGCAGGAACTGCATCACGTGGTCGAGGTTCGTGCGCGAGTTCTTCGCGTTCACCACGTAGGGCGCGAGCGCGGGGCCCGCCTGCGAATCCGACTTCACCGAGTCGACGAAAGCGTTCATCTGCCGGTGGATTTCCGCAAGGTCGTCGTAGAGGGTGATCAAATCGCGCACGAGCGGTTTTTGCAGCACCTCCAGGATGAACCCATCCTTGTAGCCTTTAAGTTCCTGGTGCAGCGCATCGAAAAGCTGCTGGTTGATCTCGTTTTTATTTTGAAATTTCTCCTGGATCTCTGAGACGACCTTCGGCAGCACGTCGTCTTTGCTCGAAGCAGCCTCAAGGCGGGAGAGCACCATCGTATTCTCCACCGTGGCGCGGCTCAATGCCTCCAGGCCAAGCACCAGCGGACGCAGCATCTGCAAAAAGCCAAGGGGCGCGGCGCCCGTGGCCGCCGACTTCCTGTTCTGGTGGTCGTCGACCTGCTTTTCCGCTTCGTCCGCAAGAGCCTTCATCTGATCCGCAAATTCAGAGGGCTGTATCGTTAGCTTCGACATATTGCTTTTGAGAAAGCGAATTTCGCGCCAATGAAAGAATAAAAATCAATTTTGATAAAAAGATCAAGTTTAACCACTCAAAAAGGGGATAAATGCGTCAAAATGGCCGGGTTATGGCTTGGGATTGACTGGCTCTTGAAACGGAATTTGATTCTCTGTTGTGCGAAATGCTATATCGGCGCTTATGAAGTTCCTCCCCGCGATTGCCTGCATTTTTGCCGCCTTGCTCCAGGCGCGCGGCGACCTGGTCATGGTCCAAAAAACCGAGGTGGATGGGAAGCCGCTGACGATCACCACCAAAATTCATGACGGAAAATTACGCACCGACGTGACGCAGGGCGACTCCCCAACCCCCGTGACGAGCACCATTTTCGACCTGGCGACTGGCGACAGCATCAGCATCAATCACCGCACAAAACAGTTCACGAAGATCACCGCGGCCCAGATGCTCGCAAAGAAAGAGATGGCTCTCGCCGCGCTTGCCGATGCGGCGCAGCCCGCCGACACGGGGAAAAAGGAAAAGGTCGGCGATTACGAGGCGGAAATTTTCACGACGGAAAACACCAACGCCAAATACACCTACTGGATCTCGAAGGATTACCCCGACGCAGCCGCGGTGAAAGCGGAGATGAAAAAAGTCCAGGCCATGCAGACGACCTTTTTGCACGCGCCTGACCTCTCGAAATTGGACGGGGTGGTGGTCAAAAACGAAGTCCGCTTGAAAGGCGCCGGGCCATCGGATGCCCCCCCGCTGGCCGTGACACTCGTCTCGGCAAAGGTGCAGCCCGTGGATGAATCGGAATTCCAGCCGCCCGTCGGTTACGCCGAGACCGATCCGCCGCCGCCTCCGCCCGCGGTTCCCGCCGGCATCGTTGCGCAAGCGAAATACGAAAAGCTCGACGGCGAATACTCGCTGATTTTCACCGGCACCGATTCGATCCTTTACGAAGGCCGCGGCGAGGAGATCACCGGCAGATACCTGATGACCGATCATCCTGGTCGCGATGTGCTGGTCTTCCTCGACACGCCGCGCCACCCCGCCGGTTCGCGGTATCTCTGCTTCGGGCTCGCGGGCGAAGGCATGCTTTACGGGGGCAGCGATACCATGCTGGCCATCGCCTCCGCGAAGGAAAAAGCGAAAACGCTTCTGCCGGACCTCGAGCATCGCGACCAGGCGGAATTGATCGCCGCGTATTGCCGGCTCTATGCGGTCAATCACGATGGGAAATTCCCGAAACAACTCGCCGATCTGTTTCCCGACTACGCGCCGGCAGGCGATATTTTCGCGAACCTCCCCGCGCAGAAAGCAATCGGCGATTACGATTATTTCGGCGCGAACCTCACCGACAAGGACGATCCCGGCAAGGTGCTGCTCCGCTCCAAATACACCACCTCCGATGGTAAAAACGTGGAGGCCCATGTGGCCGCGGAGATTTCCGACGTGCTCCCGCAGGTGAAATACGAGAGCCTCGATGGCGATTTTTCCATCACGTTCACGGGCTTGGGCACGGTGCTTTATGAGGGGGAAGGCGTGAAAATCAGCGGGAATTACAAGTTGGACAAGCCGCCGGGCCGCAGCGTGATGATCATGCTCGATGGCGCGCGCCCCGCGAACCACTCGCCGCTCTTGTCGTTTGGAATCGATGAAGAGGGCATGCTCAACGCAGGCGACACGATGCTCGCCGTTTCCATCGTGAAGGAGAAGGCAAAGGCGCGGCTCGCCGACCTGGCCCTGCTCGGCCGGGCAAAATCGGTCGCCGATGCGTGCGGCATGTACGCGCTGATGCACGACGGAAAATACCCGCAACAACTCGCCGACCTGCTTCCCGATTATCCCCCGTCCGGCATTTACGTAAAAGGACTCACGCCCAAGGAAGCCATCGCGGGCTACGATTATTTGGGGGCCGGCGCGACCGAAAAAGACGACCCGCACCGGATCATCCTTCGCTCCAGGCAAGCGACGCCCAATGGCGCGCATATTGTTGTGAGGCTCAACAGGGAAGCGGCATTCGAGGGGCCAAAGTAGGACACTCCGCCGCGTTCGTTATACTCCGTAAAACTCCCGTATCGCGCGGACGAGCCCGGGCACATCGTGCTGCTCCCCCTCGACATCGACTTTCAGGCCAAGCTCGCGCATGGTCTTCGAGGTCACCGGCCCGATGCTCGCGGTCTTGAGGCCGGGGGAAAGCGGGAGCTTGAGCGCCATGAAGTTCTCGACGGTCGATGAACTGGTGAATGTGATGAGGTCCGCCCCTTCCTCGCGGAACCGCGCGATGCCGCCCCGGGTGTCCCCGCTTTCGGGCACGGTGCGGTAGGCGATGGCTTCGTCCACGATTGCGCCCATCTCATTCAGTTTTTTCGCGAGGACATCGCGCGCGACTTCGGGGCGGACAATGAGGATTTTCTGGTGCTCGATCGAGCCTTCCTTTTGGAACGCGCGGACAATCGACTCCGCAACCGCTTCCCCGGGCATCAAATCGACCTTGAGATGGAATTCGGCGATGCGTTTCGCCGTGGCGGGTCCGATGGCCGCGATGCGCACGCCGCCGATCTCGCGGGCGTCCCCGTAAATTTTGTAAAACATCTCGAAGAAGGCGTCCACGCCGTTGGGGCTGGAGAAGACGAGCCAGTCGTACGTGTGGGCGTCCTGCACAAGGCGGCCGAATTCGAGCAGCTCCTTCGGCGGCTCGATGCGGATGGTTGGGAGTTCGATGATGTCCGCACCGAGCAGTCGCAGGTCGGCGGTGAGGCCGCTCGCCTGTTTGCGGGTGCGGGTCACGACGATGCGTTTCCCGAAAAGCGGAAGCGTCTCGAACCAGTTGAGCTTTTTGCGCAGGTCCACCACGCCGCCAAAAATCGCCACGGCGGGCGGCTGGAAATTCGTTTCCGAGACCACGCGGGCGATGGTGGCAAGCGTGCCGGTAATCGTGCGCTGTTTTCCGGTGGTGGCCCATTGCACGAGGGCGACCGGCATTTTCGGGTCGGCGCCGTTGGCGATGAGCGCGGCGGAGATTTGTTCGATGCGCTCCACGCCCATGAGCATGACTTTCGTTCCCGGCTGCGCGGCGAGCGCCTTGTAATCGAGCGAACTCTCTGGCTTCGTCGGGTCTTCGTGGCCGGTGAAGATGGTGAATTGCGAAGCATGTTCGCGATGAGTAACGGGAATGCCCGCGTACGCCGGCCCCGCGATGGCGGAGGTCACGCCCGGTATGATTTCAAAAGCCTGTCCTGCATCCGCCAGCGCCTCGGCCTCCTCGCCGCCCCGCCCGAACAGGAAGGGGTCGCCCCCCTTGAGCCGCACCACGCATTTGCCCGCCTTGGTTTTTTCGACGAGCAGCGCGGAGATGCCCTCCTGCGGCACGGTGTGCGCGCCGGCCTTCTTGCCCACGTAGATGATCTCCGCGTCCTCGCGCGCCCATTTCAAAA
>DASZPK010000271.1:0-2376 GCA_035550335.1 Chthoniobacteraceae bacterium
ATCGAGGGCCTGGTCCATTTCGGCAAGCGTGTGGACTTCCACGAGCGCTTCGAGCTGGCAAAGCTCGGCGGTTTTTTGCAGGGCGATGAGCTGCTCCTTTTCGAGCGCGGCGACGATGAGCAGGATGGCATCGGCCCCGGCGCACGCGGCCTCGTAAATCTGCACGTCGTGCAGGATGAAATCCTTGCGCAGCACGGGGAGGCCGATGGCGGCGCGCACCTTGGTCATGTAGGCAAGGTGGCCTTGGAAAAAACGCTCGTCGGTAAGCACGGAGACGGCATGCGCGCCGGCGGATTCATACGCGCGCGCGATCGCCACGGGGTCGAACTCCTGCGCGATCACGCCCGCGGAGGGCGAGGCCTTTTTCACCTCGGCGATGAGGCCGAGCGCGTCGGGGCCGCGGTCGATGGCGCCGGCGAGGCTGCGGAAATCGTTGCGCTGCAAGGCGGCGGCGCGGAGGTGCTCCATGCGGGGGAGCAGTTTCGCGATCTCGGTTTGCTTGTGGTCGAGGATTTCCTTGAGGCGGTCCATGTTTGTGGAGCGTGGATTGTACGCGCCCCGGCGCGCATGGCAAGTGCCGGGGAAAACTCCGTCCACGAACTTTGTAGCGTGCGCTGTCCCCAGCGCAGGAAAGGCGCGTCGCCGCGAAAGATTTCCGCAGCGGCGTCCAGTTCCTCCGCTGGGGACAGCGGACGCTACAACTTTTCCGGCCATGCTTTTTTCCGATCAGGACACTGCCGTGGATTTGGGTTAGACAAATCTCCGTTCCGGGCGCGTCTGTGTCTATATCGCACCTGCGCCATGCCGAATGCCCTCGAACGCATCTACGACGGCGGCACATCCAACATCGACACAAAAAAGCAACACCGGACGCCAATTCACGAAAGGCGACTGGCTGTGGTCCCCGCTGCCGCGGTAAAAGCTGTCAGCTTTGGTAGGGTCGGACCTTCGAGGTGGCGGAGGGGAATAGTGGTGGCTGGTGGGCGGGCGAGCGGGCCGACCACCGCGCGGAAACAAAGCGCTATATTCGCGCGGCGGGCTGCCCCCGCCTGGGCGGGATCAGCCTCTACCGGTCGGGGGCGGAAGCTATTTCCCAATGATGGCCGGTTGCGTTTCCGCAAGACGCACCGGGATGGGGCCGGCTTCCCGAGTTGCAGCGAGAGCTGCCGGCGCATTTTTCAACGGGAAAAGAATCTGCCACGCCGTCCGCAGGATGATGGCGACATCGAGCGGCGTGGACCAATTTTCGAGGTAAACCATGTCCGACTGAAGGCGGGCCTGAATGTCCTCGACGGTGTGCGCCTCGCCGTGGAAGCCGCGCACCTGGGCGAGGCCTGTGATACCCGGTTTCACAAATGCGCGCAGGTGGTAGCCGGCCATCACGCGGGCGAACTGCTCGTTGTGCTTCGTGAGGTGGGGGCGCGGGCCGACCACGCTCATCTCGCCGCGCAGCACGTTGAGGAATTGCGGGAACTCGTCGAAGCCGAGACGCCGCAGCCATTTCCCGGCGGGGAAAATGCGCTCGTCGTTTTGCGTGGCCTGCCGCTCGATCTCGGCGTTCCCCTCGTGCATCGTGCGGAATTTGATGATGGTGAACTCGCGGTTCTGCAGGCCGGCGCGCGTCTGCCGGTGGAAAAGCGGGCCGGGCGATTGCAGCCGGTGCAGCAGCCACACGAGCGCGCACAGGCACGGGAGCACGAACACGATCACCGGCAGCGCGACGCACACATCGACGAGGCGCTTGAGCCCGATGTTCAACGGATTTTCCAGCGGCTCCTCATGCAGTCCGATGAAGCGCATGCCGTCGTCGTCGAGGAAAGTGACCTTGCGCTGGAGGAGTTCCTGCTCGTTGCTCGGGATGAGCACGCGCACGCCGAGCGCCTCGACCTTCTCGATCAACGCGCGGTGGTGCCCGGGGGTGAGCAGGAAATTCAGCACGATGACCTGCGTGACTTTTTGTTGAGCGATCACTTTTTCGATGTCGGCGAGCTTCCCGAGAAAGCGGAAGCGCGTGCCGAGTTCCGCGAGCGGGTCGTCGCTCAGGATGCCGACCGTGTTGAAACCGAACCGCTCCTTGCGCTCGAGCCACGGGCGCACGTTTTCCGCGCTCTCCGCGGGGCCGATGAGCAGCGTGCGCACGGCGCGCGTCCCGCTGAAAAAGCGCTTCACGAGAAATTCCGGCAGCGTGTAATTCGTCCAGAGGAGCAGGAGATATTCGGCGGGCAGGAGCGTGAACAGGAACATGCGCGAGATGAAGCGGTCCTTGGAAAACGCGAGGTAGATGAGCAGCGTCGCGAATGCGAACGCCGCCTGGCGCGAGGCGACCGGGGCGTGCTTGAGGAGGCTGATTTCGTAAAGCGTGGCCGCGCCTTTGTT
>DASZPK010000272.1:0-3477 GCA_035550335.1 Chthoniobacteraceae bacterium
GCCTTGTAACGGAACGACCGGTTGTCGTCCGATAATTTCCCCGTGATCCGGCAGCGGTGGCCGATGCCGGGGCCGCCGCTGGCGGAGGAGACCGCCGTCCAATCGTCCTTGGTGAATGCCTCGTCCTTGGTGCGGATTTGCCATGCGGCGCGGCCGTCGCCGATGTTGGCCCCGGCGTCGATGAGCGCGTTTCGCGGCAGCGCGCTCTGCCATGTGTCCACCATCCGGCCCACGAGCGCGAGGTTTTTGCGCGAGGCGCGTACGATGAGGAGATCGCCCTTGAGGTGGAACCACGCGAAATCGTCATCGCTTAATTTTATGCCCGCGGAGGAGAGATATTGGCGCACGTCGTACATTTTTCCCGGAAGCACATCGGCGATCGGGTTCGGGCAGGCGGGAAAGGCCATGATCGCGCCGATGTCTGGCACGGCGGGGGTCGCGCCGAGCGGGGCGATGAAGACGGCTGTCCCGTGGTGTGCGCCCGGCGAAGGCATGGGGGCGGGTTTCGCGGGCGCTTCCGGCGCGAGCCACGCGACCTCGGGCGTGAGATGCAGCCAGACGGCGAGGCCATCGGGCGTCGTGCCGAGCTGGAACGCGGCGGTTTTTTGCAGCGCGAAATGCGCGCCCGTGAGCAACTCGTAAACGCGGCCCTTCCACATGATTTTCAAGGCGATGTTGGCGTCGAGGTAGCGGCCGCCGGACTCGAGCACCGATTCGCTCTCAAAACGGTAACCGGGCCGTTTGCCTTCTGGCGCTGTGACGAGGGAAAGCTTGGCGCTTTCCGCTTTCACGTTCCAGCGCAGGAGATCGTCGTCGGCGTCGATGGAAACCGAGGCGCGCCAGGTGAGGTGCGTGGTGATGTCCGAGCGCGGTTTGTCCGCGCGCGCTGGCGGAGCGGCGAAGAAGAGCGCGAACGCGCAGAGTGCGAAGAAATGCGGTTTCATTTCGCGGGGGAATATGCGGCGATTGTTAGACAAGGCGGGGCGCGAAGTCAAACCCCAGCACGGAGTGGGGACGGGCTTCGTTTTTTTAACACAGAGATACTGAGAATACGGAGGAACACAGAGAGTAGAAAAACTGCTCTGTGAGTATCTGTCTCCTCCGTGTCTCTGTGTTAAAGAATCGACCGGGATATTTAAACAATATGTAACGAAATCGCGGGCTGATGATCCGCCTTTACAAACACGGCGGCGAGGCCCACGCTTACGGGCGATGAAAACGACCCCCGCCGTTTTTGCATCGCTGGCGCTGCTGACGGCCGCCAGCGCCGCGCCGCTGCGCGCGGCGGACAAGGCGACCCCCGCGAAAAATAGCATCGATCAAAAGCAGATCGAGGTCGCGCTCATCCCCGAGAAGGAGACGATCCTCCCGGGCGAGCCGATCTTCGTGACATTCGTCGTGCGCAACAAAACCGGACAGGAACTCGGGGTCTATTTGGGCGACGGGTTTTATTACGACTCTCCAATCAATCCGGGCTCTTATTTTAATTTCAAAATCACGGATGCCGATGGCAAAAAGGTGCCTGTCATCCAGGGGCATGGGCCGGGGATTTCAGTCAGCAGCGATCCCGTGCTGTGCAAATTTTCGAAGGAGGGGGAATACCAAACGCCGCTCTTCCTGCCAGTGTGGGTGAAGCTGGATAAACCGGGTGTTTATACAATCACTGTGACCAAGACGGTAAGTATCAGCCGTCTAATCGCCGGGGAAAAGCTGCCGTTCTTCGATGACGAAAAAGCCCTGATGACGAAGGACATGACGGCGACCGCGATGGTAAAGGTGCTGCCCGACAACCCGCAACAAATGGGTGAGCTGATCGACGCGCTGGGCGCGAAGGCGGTGGCGGATGCGAGCGGCACGGTGCTGAAGCAGGAGGATAAAGATATGAACGAGCAGGACCGGGAGCGCGGCGGCCTGAAGGCTGACTATGCGTTAGGGAAGGTGAGGAAGCTCGCGGAGATCCACGACGAGCGGACGATTCCGTGGCTGCAACGGCTCGCGATCGAGAGCGCCGATTATTCCGCGCGGCGCACGGCGCTGGAGACGCTCGCCAAAAACGATAGCGACGCTGCTTTCAACGCACTCAAAGCCGCGCTGGAAACTCCCGCGGATAAGATCGGCACCGGCGTGCAGCCGTGGGGCGATCCAAAAACGCCCGCGCCTTCCGTGGCCGAGGCGTTTCGCGCGGAGGTAATTTGGGCGATCTGCCTTAGCAAAAATCCCGCGGCGGTCGAATTCGGGCTGACGTTCCGGCACGATCCGGATTTGGCGGTGCGACGCTGGGTGGAAACGATGGCGCTGCTACGGCTGAAGCCGGAGGAAGCGCTGCCGGTGTTGCTGGAGTTTGAGAAGGACAGCAACGAATCGATCCGCGAGGAGGCCAAGCCAGGCCTCTACCGCGCGTGCGAGCAGCTCAAGCCCGGGGTGGCGATTCCCGTGCTGCGCGACCTGGCGAAAGACAAGAACCAGCAACTCGCCGCGGACGCGAAGCAGGAATTGGCGGAGAAACTGGACGAGGAAGCCAAAAAGAAAAATTAGGAAGGCATCATGAAGGCGCGCGCGATTTTCCTGTTGCTGATTGTGGCTGCGGCGACGCTCCGCGCGCAGGAAAAACCGGACCCCGCGCGTGAAAAAATGGTGGAGCGGCTCAACGGGATCATGCTCACGGCGGTGCACATGACCGAGGCGAAGATGACGGACGTGGCCGAATTTTTCGAAAAAAAAGCGCTGGTCATCGAGCATCTGGACCCCGGGGATGGACGCGTGGCGTTGAAGGTGGCGGTGAAGGACGACGGTGCGGGGCGGCTCGCAGCGGCGCGCGTGAATTATGCAACGGGCGAGATCCCGCTCTCGGAGGCGCTGCGATATGCCGCGGAGGAGACGGGATCGAAATTGGTCGTGGATGGGGAGGGCGTGGCCTTTGTGCCGCTCGACGGTTACAAGGGCGGTGTGCCGCCGTCGCTGCCACCGAGTTTGCTTTCGCCGCGCGCGCAGGAGGAGGGCCGCAAGCAGATGCAGGCGAAACTCGACCAGATCGTCATCCCGAAGATTTCATTTCGACAGGCGAAACTGCGGGATGCGTTGGAATTCCTGCACAGGAAGGCGTTCGAACTCGACACGTCGGCGAGTGCAAAGGGTGCCATCTGGGGCGTGAGCATCGTGCTGATCCAATACCCCGCGCCGGAGAACGACAACACGCCCGCGCCGGGCGACACGCAAATCTCGCTGGAGGCGGCCGATATGTCGCTCGACGCCGCGCTCAAGGAAATCGCGCGGCTCTCCGGGATGAAGATGACCGTGGAGCCGTATGCGGTGGTTTTCCGCCCTGATACGCAACAGCAGAAATGAACGCGCGAAACAGCGCGCCGCAAGCACGCTCCGGGGAGCGCACGCGGCTCGCGTGCTCCTTTTGGCGGCCCGCCGAAAGGACGGACCGGCGGGCCGCATCGCCACGGATTTACCCATCCCCGCTTGCGCGGG
>DASZPK010000273.1:0-6566 GCA_035550335.1 Chthoniobacteraceae bacterium
CGGGATGAACGTCAGAAGGAGCGCGCCCCATATCAATCTTCGCCATGGGAACCCGCCCGCGGCAACGAAATAGCCGATCGCCCCGGCGACCCACCAGACCCACGCCCATCGCGCCCGGCCCCACCAATTCAGGTAGTGGAAACGCACCTCGCCAGCCGAGTAGAAACCGTCGAAGCTGTATTGCTGCCCCACGCGGGCGAGGTCGAGTTTCGCGAGCGGCAGCAGTCCGGCGACCGTTTCGGCATGCGCAAGTGTTCCGGAAAGCGCCGCCACACCCCCCACTGCGACGGAATTGCCGCTGAGATTCAACGTCCCCGCGCCTGTGACTGTAAGCGCAGGTGTTCCCGCTGCGGCTGCGGCCCCATCTCCTGCCACAACGCCAAAATTCCCGGAGTTGGAACCACTCATGGCCAATACCCCTCCATTGACAACGATTCCGTTGCTGATCGCACCGTTATACGTTGTTAAACCGCCGGCGTTTGATGCGCCAGCAACAGCGCCGTTCACATCCAAGCCACTCGCGGCCGCAAGCGTGGAACCGAACATGAGGCGATCCACTTTGTTCAGGTTCTGCGGCGTGTCGCGGACGGTGAGCGTGTTGCTGTTGACGTCGTAGTTCGCATCCGCGCCCGGCGGGAATTCCACACCCAGGGAATCTTTGAGGGCGTCTTCCGGACTGGTCTTGAATTCAGCCGACGATGCCGCGCCGAAATTACCAAGGGTGCCATTCGCGCCCACGGTCTGATTGCCAAAAATTCCTTGGGGAACCCGATATTGCTTTGTGATGAGGGTGTTCTGGTCCGCAGTGCCAGGGCCGGCCAGGGATGTCGCTCCGCCAAACCCCACTCCAGCGCCGCCCGTAAATCGCAGATCCTGCTGAGGGGCGGCCATGGCCGTGATGACCCGCGTCTCGGTGTAACCTTGGTTTGCGAGCATGAGCCTTGCCTCGTTCACCTTCTCCTGGCCTTCGCGCGCCGCAGTGTTGCCGGGGTCGAGGCTCAATACCTGGTCGTAGCGCTGGTAGGCGTCCGCATAATTGCCGGCCTGGAGACTTGCCTGCGCTTTCGCGAGCAGCATCGCCTCATCCCGGGGTCCCAGCGAACTGCCGCCGCCATTGGAATAACGCAGCCCAGGGATGTGGCTTTTGAGCCAAGCAAACGGCGCCAGCAACAGCGGCGAATCGCCGGCGGACTCCTGCTTTTGCAGGTTGCTGTCGAAAGCCGTGTAGGCAAACCCATTGGGGAGCCAGACGCGCCAGTGGCTTTCCAGCACGGGGATGCGTGCGTCGAGGCGCGGGGCCACGAGGCTGTAGCCTCCCGATCCCTTCCATTCCTGCTTGTGCGTTTCGTAGACCAGCAGGACGATTGTCTCATGCGTGCGGTCGAGCGTGGCGGGGAGCTGCACGCGCACAACGCCCGGTTTTTCCGCAACCGGTTTCAGCGCCTGATCATCCACCGTGAGCGAGAGGACGCTCGAGTCCTGAGGAAGTGTGACCTCGAGGAACTGGTCGCCGACCGTGCGGATGTAAAACGCCGCCTCGTGCCGCTCCGCACCGCTCGTGGAAACGACCGTGTCGAGGCGGAGCTTGTCGGCCACGGCGGTAATGATCGGCGCGGAATCGTGCTTCACGCCCTCGAGACCGAGCGAATGCTGCGCGCCCAGGTACCCGTAAACGCCGATGACATGATGCCGCGGCTGGTAATCGGGCAGCACAGGCGCGTGCAGCGGGTCGAGCTCGTTCATCCCGGTGGCATTGAACGTGATCTCGGTGGAGGTGTTTGCCTCGATCGCCCATGTGCCAGCCTGCTGCTTCACATCGAGCGGCTGCACATCGGGAATGCCGACCTCGAAATTGGATTTCGATTCGTCAAACGGGATCACCGCGTGGAACTTGAGCGGATACCAACCGGTGATTTCCTTTTGTAAAACAATCGTCCATGTGTCGCCGTCGCGGTTGCGCTCCGCGATCTGCGCGCCGTCGAAATAAAACTGCTCCGCCGAATCCGCCGGGACCTTGACGCGCAATTGTTTCACACCCGAATACAGGATGTTGAATCCCAACTGGCCATTGACATCGAGCGCCCCGTCGACCGGAAGGGCGTAGGCGAGCAATTCCGCCTGGATTTCCGGCGAACGCCGCGCGAGCTTCACGTGAAGCTGGAACGCATCGCGCCGGAACCACGCGAATTCCCCCCTTACCGGCGTGGTGCGTCCGTCGCGTTTCTCCAAGCCATCCGCGCCGGTGGTTTCGAGGCGGAACATGCCGTCCGCCTGGATGGCGAGGTAGCCGCTGACTTTCTCGGCGCCCTGGAGTTTCAAATCGCCCACGTCGACCCCAGTCGTATCGGGCCATTGCGCAGGCTCCGCGCGCGAGGTGATTTTGAAAATGCGCTGCCGGCCGGCCGCCATGCCTTCGCTGAAACGGATTTTGACGTTGGCGCCATCGGCCTTCCAGTCGGGCTCCGAGTTGTCTCCATTGCGCACCGAAATCAATTCCTCGCCGGCAGGCATCGTGAAATTCGCCTCGAATATCTGTCCTTCATCGCCCTTCAGCGCGAGCGTCCGCTCCACGAAGATTGCCTCGCGCTTGAACTCCACGAGCGTGTCGAGGTCCGCGCTGAAACGCGGCGTGACTTTTTCCACCGTGATCTTTACCGCCGCGGGCTGCACGGCGAAGCCGTACCCGGCGGCAAACTGCGGGTCCTGTTCGATGCTCGGATCAAATATCCCCTCGGCCTGCACCGGCCCTTCGCCCGTCTCGATCTGCTTGATCTTCACGCCGCTGCTGCCGATCACGGCGAATTTCCCAGCGGAGCGCCGCACGCCGGCGACATCAGGCATCGGCAACGCCGTGTTCCCCGGCGCGAGCTGCGTGGGCGTTTCGAGCAGTACGCGGATGCCAGTGGTCTTCCGGTCGCCGGGCGTGAGGTCGACGGTGAGGACGTTGTCATTCGCCGTCCATTTCAAAACTTCGTTTCCCAGCACATTGAGCGGGGTCGAGCCGGCGGGGATCTTGATTTGCAACGAGTCAGGCAGGCTCCCGAGCGCCGCGTTGAGCACGATGCCGAGGTCGGCCTGCACGCTCGTCTCGTCGACGGTATAAAGGTAGCTGTTTTCCTGGAACACAATCCCCGCCCCCTGCTGCGTGCCGCCCGTGCCGTGCCACGAGATCACCGATTCGTTGCCGGCGGAAACGGGCGTGCTCACGGTGATGGAGTTTGCGTTGGCCTTGAGCGTGAGGGGTTGCGAGCTTTCCACCTGCGTGTCCAAAGGGACATCGAAGACGAATAATCCCGACCCCGCTGCAGGCAGGCCAAGCTGGACGGAACTGACGCCCGAATCCTTCCTCACCGGCAGCATGAATTCCGCCGTGATCTTGTGCTCGCCCTTTCCGCGGATCACCAACGCGGCCTCCGTGCCCGAGCCTTTCAGCGCCGCTTCGCCATCGAATTTCACATCGCCCAGCGCAAGCGAACCCAGCCGTAGCGGGACTTCCGCCCAGTTGTCCGAGAGGACATCGACCGTGAACTCGGCTTGCACGTCGAGCACGTCGCCATTCAACGTGCCGTTGTAATGCGCCGCGGAAAGTGTCGCGCGCACCGGCGGCTCCTTTCCGGGCTCGGTCGTTTTCAACGCGTCGTGTAACAATGTTTCATACTGCTCGCGGGAGAGCAGCACCGCGCTCGGGTTTTTCGCCAGGATCACCTTCAAATCGCCGGAGGGCACCCATACCTGGGGCGGCTCCTGCGGCTTGGGCGCGTCCGCGGCGTCGTTGTCGTCATCCGCCGCCATGGCCGGGAGCGGCACGGCGCCGATGCCGAGCGCCATGATCCCGGCTGCCAACAGCAAGTTCCGGAGTGATTTCATGGGATCAGGCGGCGGCTGGAGGTTGCGGGGCGGTTTCGGGCGGCTCCTGCGGCGGCGGTGGCGACGCCTTGGGAGCGTGATTTTTCATCCGGTCCATCTCGCTCAAAAACCAGCGGTAGCATTTTTTTACGAGATTGGCCGAGAGCCAGTAAACCAGCGAGCACAGCACGCCGATGTAGATCATGTCCCATTTCCCCGCGCCGCGCGGATCAACCACGCCCGCGATGATCAGCGAGCCGACGCCGGCGACAACCACATACAGGAACTTCACTTCCCGCGACGAGCTGGCGATCCAGATTCCGAAGGCAAAAGCCGCCACAAACAGGAGCGCTTCGAGCGTGTCGTAATACCCGAGAGAACGGTAACTCACCACCACACGGTCCGGTGAATCCAGGCGGTGGAGCACGGCTGCGGGCGCTGCCGATGCGACAAAATTCACGCCGCCAGTCTGGTAGGCGTCCATTTGCTGACCGGCCGGGCCTTCATTCGGCGATGCAACTTCCACCTGCACGGGTGCGGGGCCGAACCTCGGCACCCAATGATCGGAAGCCGCGCGAAACCAATCCCAGCCCCGGTCGGCCACTTTTTCGTGCATCGCGCCGCCGAATTTCAAATAACGGTAGCCCTGCGGAAGATAGAGCACCCACTCCGTCTGCATGATCTCGGCATCGGTGAGCACCGGCGGATCGATGGTAATTTTCCCCATCGGCCAAAAGCTCTGATGCTTCTGCACCTCGTAAATGAAGCGGACGGAAAACGTCTGGTCGCTCCCCTGCTGCACAGGCAGGCGCACGAGCATTTCGTTCTGGTTCGGGTCGTTCTGGTTCGGGCGCCTGGAGGGCTGCTGCAACTCGTTCCTCACGGAGACATCCGCAAGCATCTTGCCGCCCTCGGGCAGGCGGATCGTGAAAAACTGCTGCGAATTATTGCGCACCTCGTAAATCACCTCCGTGGTCTGCGTCTCCTCGGACACCACGGTTTTGATCTTCGCGGTGGTCACGAGCGCGGTCGGCACTTCGAGGTAGAGGTTCTTCGCCACGTCGAGACCGAGCGTCACGGGGTGCGCGGTATATTTATAGGCGAGGAACACGCCGTTTTGCTGCAACGCCCCGTGAAGTTCCTTGGGATCGATGATTTCGGCGCCCTTGACGTTTGTGTTCGTGAATTCAAGGTTGCCGTCCTTGAGCACCGCGATCTGGCCGGTCTCGCGGAAAAGATCGAATGGCTTGATCTCCGGCAGCACGACCGTCGCCGCCTGGTCGGGTTTGAGTTGCGTGCGCGGGCGCTCGAGCGTGATCTTTAATTGATAGGCGCCGAGATTCTTGTCCTGCAAACTCACTTTCCAGATGGATTGCCCCTGCTGCTTCGGATCCTCGGACTTGGTACGCTCCTTGATGTTCGCGCCCTCGATCTGGATGTCGTCGGCGATGTCGGTCGGAACGGCCACGGAGAATTCGTTCACGCCGGCGTATTCGACATTGTAATTGATCCACCACGTATTGCGCAGGAGCGACTCGCGCACTTCCATGAGCGCGAGGACCTCGGCGGAAACGCGCGGCTTGCGCTGTTCGAAGGCGATTTGCGCCGTCTTCACGTCGTCGCCACGGTAGCGGAACCCGAGCGTCAACGGCGTCACCGATTCATCGGCCGGACGCAGCGAGCCAAGATTGTGAATGTCCTCCGCGCGGAGATCGCCGAGCGCGCCGGTGGTCGCCTTGAGACTCACGTGCACGGCCACGCCGACTTTCGCGTCGTGCCGCTGCACATCGAGCGGGTGGAACACCGGGACGGTGATCGCCTCGTCCGGGGCCTTGCGCGTGGCGTCGGCGGTCACCTGGAATGCGACCTGACCCATCTGCTGCGCGCTGAATTTTACTTCGAGCACGTTTTTCGCGCCCACTTTCTGCACGTTGGAACTCTCCACGGCGGATCCCGCCGCCTCGGCCCGCTCGAACCCGTCGGGCAGCTCGATGCGCGCGGAAAAGATGCCCGCTTTTTTCACATTGTAATTGAACGACGCGACCAGCGTCTGGATTTCCGGCATCACGGTCAGCAGCGTTTCGCTGTTCACGTCGATGAGCGGTTTGGCGTTGTCGATATTGAGGCTCAACGAATAGGGCAGGCGCAGGTAGCGGTATTGGCCGATGCGCGTCTCATCCTGCGTGCCGCCGCTGGCGAGTTGCTGGGTGAGGCCTTCCAGTTTCAGGATGTCCGCCACGAGGCCGGTTTCGTGCGAGAGATTGATCACCCCGCTCTGGCGCTCCACGTTTTTTACCTCGATCAACGGAATTTCGAGCGCCTTGGCCGGCAGCGATGCGATGGGGGCTTCCAGTTCCACGCGGAAGGTATAATTGTCGCGCGCCGGCGAATGAAGATTCACCATCAGCAACTGGCGGTCGCCCTCCTTGCCAAGGGACCAATCGCGCAGGTTCTGGCCGTCCACGCTCAACACCTGCTGGTCGTTTGGCAGCAAGACCTCGAACTCCGCCACGCCCGCGCGCAGGAGGCGGTAATTCAAATCGAGCGTGGTGTGCACCGCACCCGCGCTCAGCCGCGTCTCGGCGGTCGCCTCGACAAATAGCAGCGGCTTGAGCGCCGTCTCACCGCCGCGTTTTTGCCAGGTGATGTTCACCTCCTGCGACGCGCCGAAAAAGACATCGAGCTTCGTCGAGCCGTCCGGCTGTTCGCTCGTGGTAAAG
>DASZPK010000274.1:0-3680 GCA_035550335.1 Chthoniobacteraceae bacterium
GCAATCGCCCCTGCCGGTCACGCTTCGGGCCGGTGCGTGATTCGCATCCATTTGCCCCATCCCCCCTTTGTCGTTGATCCGCTCGTGAAAATTCATTGGTATGCGACCCGGTTTACCTATACACCTTCCCCCGATGTTGAAGATACTTTTTCTTGGCGACGTGGTCGGCGAGCCCGGCCGCAGGGCGGTGATCGACACCGTCCCCATCCTCAAAAAAGAGCGCGAGATCGACTTCGTGGTCGTCAACGGCGAGAACGCCGCCGCCGGCCGCGGCATCACGCCCAAGCTCACCATCGACCTCCTGCGCGCTGGCATTTCCGTGGTCACCACCGGCGACCACATTTGGGACCAAAAGGAAATTGTCGCCTTCATCGACACCGAGCCGCGCCTCCTGCGCCCGATCAATTACCCCGACAAAACGCCGGGGCAGGGGAGCATCGTCCTCGAAACCGACAAGGGCAAAATCGGCGTCATCAACGTCCAGGGCCGCACCTTCATGCAGCCGATCCTCGAAAACCCCTTCCGCATCATCGACGCCGCCGTCGCCAAAATGCGCGAGGAAACGAACGTCATTTTCGTCGACTGCCACGCCGAAACCACGAGCGAAAAAATCGCCATGGGCCGTTTTCTCGACGGCAAAGTCTCCGCCGTCGTCGGCACCCACACCCACACACAAACCGCCGACGAGCAGATTTTCCCCGGCGGCACCGCCTTCCTCTGCGACGCCGGCATGTGCGGCCCCACCGAATCCATCCTCGGCCGCGACATCGAGCCCATCGTCGCCCGCTTCATCACCAATCTCCCCGTGGCGTTCCCCGTCGCCAAAGGGCCCGTGAAACTCCACGGCGTCCTCATCGAGATCGACGAAACCACCGGCCGCGCCCTCCGCATCGAGCGCATCGCGCATCCGTATGTCGAGGCCGCGCCTGCGCCCGCGCAGCAGGCTGCCGCTGTTTGACTCCGTCTCTACAACACCATCTTCGCCGCCGCCGCCTCATGCCATTTGAGCGGAACCCGTTTGTGTTCCGGCCGGACAAAATCGTTATATAAATTATTGGCCCATTCGCGCGAGAACCGGACATCATCAAACACAAGCACCGTTTTCTCTCCCTCGCGCTCAAAACGATATTTAGCCCTTACCTCGATCGGTTTCTCCTCGCCTGTCAGCGTCGCGGTCAGCGTAATTTCTTTTTCGGAGGCATTGATCCTGAAGGTCTGCATCGCGGCGTACCTGTCCAGCTTGAACCAATTCCAAAGAAACCTCGCGATCTCTTGCTTTATCCGTTCCAACATTGCCAGGGGCTTTCTCTCTCGATCAATACCACCGCACGACCGTGTTTTTGAAAACAGTTTCCTCCGATGGTCAGTGTTCAGGTTCGCCCGTAATCGATGAGCAATCAATCCAATCATTCTCGTTCAGGTGATAGATGGGGTTTTCCGCGTTGATGATATCCAACATTCGTGGACCGTTGAGACGGTCTTTCTCGCCGCCGAAATTTTCTGCCGGCCACCAAGCGCCTGTTTGATGGTCCAGAATGAATATTACGTTGAGAGGCTGGGTATTCGGCGTAAGCCATGTCAATCGGCCGTCGCGCGTGGTATGCACCGAACAGTTGGGCATTCGTCGCTCAACGAATGCCAGGTGCAGCTTGTTAGTATGCACACCCGGTCCATCGAGGGTGTATTTGACACTATACGACGGTTCGGCGAAATCATCGTAAGAGGCATAGTCGTAAATCGTGAGCGAATACCCCTGATCAAGATGGATGGTGTAGCCACCAAAAAGAAAGTGCCACAGCGCGAAGTTCGCGATGGCAAGTGCTGCCACGACGACAACCCACTTGCGTATTGAAATCCACCCTCGCTTGGATTGGGAAGCTTCCGGCACGGGTTTCATGGCCAACGCTGGTTGTTAATACCACCGCACGACCGTGTTTTTCAAAAAGTGCCGGTCGTCGGTGTTCGGATAATCGAGCGTGAAATGCAACCCGCGGCTCTCCTTGCGCAACAGCGCCGAATCGACAATCAGCGCCGCCACGGTCGCGAGGTTGCGCAGTTCGAGCAGGTCCGTGGTCACCTTGAAATTCCAGTAAAATTCCTGGATCTCCCGCTGGAGATTCCGCAGCCGCGTGCTCGCGCGCTGGAGCCGCTTGTCGGTGCGCACGATGCCGACGTAGTCCCACATCAATCGGCGAATTTCATCCCAGTTATGGTAAATCACCACGAGCTCGTCCACGTCCGAGGCATCGCCGCTTTTCCACTCCGGCAGCTCGATCACAGGCCGGCTCTTCCCATCGACCGCCTCGACGCGCAGCACCTGCTCGTAAGCGCGGTGGGCCATCACCACCGCCTCCAGCAGCGAATTGCTCGCAAGCCGGTTCGCCCCGTGCAGCCCCGTGCACGCCACCTCGCCGATGGCATAAAGCCCGCGCAAACTCGATGCCCCGTTGACATCCGTCAGCACCCCGCCGCATTGGTAATGCGCGCCCGGCACCACCGGGATCGGTTGCTTCGTGATGTCGATCCCATAACGCAGGCACGTCTCGTAAATATTCGGGAACCGCTCCCGCACAAACTCCGCGGGCTTGAACGTGATGTCGAGGTATACGCATTTTTCCCCCGTGCGTTTCATCTCGGCGTCGATGGCGCGCGCCACGATGTCGCGTGGCGCGAGCGCCCCCAGCTCATGATATTTCTGCATGAACTCGCGTCCCTTCGAGTCCACGAGCTTCGCCCCTTCGCCGCGCACCGCCTCGCTGATGAGAAACGAACGCGCCTCCGGGTGGAAAAGGCACGTCGGATGGAACTGGATGAATTCCATGTTCGCAATCGCCGCCCCGCCGCGCAGCGCGATTGCCACGCCATCGCCGGTCGCCACGTTCGGGTTCGTCGTGTAGAGATAAACTTTGCCGCATCCCCCCGTCGCCAGGATCATCCGGTCCGTGCGCAGCGTGAGCACTTCGCCCGTCTTTTCGTCGAGCACGTAAACGCCCAGGCACCGGTCCTCGGCGGCAAAACCGAGCTTCCCCGCGGTGATCAAGTCCACCGCGATATGGTTGTCGAGCATCGTGATCCGCGGGTGATTCGTGACCGCGTGCAGCAGCGCCTGCTCGATCTCGCGCCCGGTCACATCGCGCGCATGCAACACGCGTCGCTTCGAATGCCCCCCTTCGCGCCCGAGATCCAGCTCCCGCTCGCCATCCTCGAGCTCGCGCTCATCGAACTGCACGCCGAGCTCGATCAACTCCCGGATGCGTGCCGGCCCCTCGGTGACAATCGTGCGCACCACTTTTTCGTCGCAAAGCCCCGCCCCCGCCACGAGCGTGTCCTTGATGTGGAGATCGAACGAATCCTCCACGCTCGTCACGCAAGCGACGCCCCCCTGTGCGTAAGCGGTGTTCGAATCCGCTGGTGCGCGTTTGGTGACGATGGCCACCGTGCCATGCTGCGCCGCCTTCCGCGCGAAGCTCAACCCCGCGATGCCGCTGCCGATGACGATGAAGTCGTATTGTTTCACAATTTAAGAATGGCGTTCGCAGCAGCTTCCGGGGAGCGCACGCGGCTCGCGTGCTGTTTCCGGCGGCTCGCCGGAAACACCAGAAGACGATGCGGTCCGTGTCGATTTCGCGCCCAAACCGACGGGCTGCGGGTGGCAGTGCGTTTCGTTCAAACACCACGCG
>DASZPK010000275.1:0-3629 GCA_035550335.1 Chthoniobacteraceae bacterium
GGCATGGGCATCTGGAAAATCAAATCAGCGCACCACCGTGGTCGGGTGATCGCCGTAGCGCAGCGCATCGGGCTGGAGCGCCATGCTGATGCGATCCGCGGCGTTCTTGAAATCGAACGGCACGGAATAGCCTTCGCCGGGCGCGTAGATCGAGCCGATGGGGCCCTGCCAGCGGCTGCCGCCGGCCACGTCGAATTCATAAATTACATTCCCGCGGCCCTCGCTGAGTTCGCGCGTGGTGTTGGCATCCTTGGCGTCGGCGACGGTCTTTTTCGATTCCAAGTCGATCACGCGTACATGGAGCTTCACGTGTGATGCGCCGGCGTTGAAGCCGATGAGCGCGCGTTCGAGCGGGTGACCCGCGTCAACCACTTCAAATTCGCCCGTGACCAGCCAGCCGATGTGCGGCGTCTCGTCGTCCTTGAGCACCACGGCGGGGGCGATCTTCGCGAGTTCCACCTTGAGGTCATTGGCAAATTCGGCGGGTGCGAGCGAGCGGTGGATGGGCCGTTCCCCGTAGCCACCGGCATGCTGGCCGATGTAATCGCAATAAGTGACGTCGAAAGGCCGGATGTAGATGGCCCGAGGGTTCGTGGCCCCGGTGGCGACATCGGTATGGGTGATCTTCGTTCCGGCGCAGGAGGCGAGCAACAGGGCCGAACTGGCGGCGCAAAGTGCGAGGAGGCAGTGTTTCATAGATTAAGTGGGTCAGTTTTACACTGAAGATGCAGGAATCGTGCCCCGGATAGGGCGAATTTGAGGTCGCGGCAAAGGAGGTCACTCTTCATCGTCCCACACCTTCCACCAATGCTCATCGATCCGCTCCCGCGGATAGGTCGCCTGCATCGTGCCGGGGAAGCTGAGATGGACGCGCCCATCGTCATCTTCCGGCCAATCGTAGACGATCTTCGAGGGCGGTTTGTCAGCGTAAGCGTAGCCGAACATCCCGAAATGGCCCCGGTTAAACTCGATAATGGATACCTGCAGGCTGCCGTCGTCGCCGCGGTAGGCCCACACGTCAGGCCCATTGGGACGCGTGCGGTCCCACGAATCCACGTCGCCGAGCGCATCCGCGGTGAAGGCCGCATCGCCCGTGAAATTCCGCTGCCGCACCTGTTTTACAATCGCTTCCATTCGCCAGCGCATGAACGGCCAGAGTCCCCACCGGAAAAGCAATGGCGCGCCCCAATAATACGTGAGCGGCATCCACGGCAGCACGGAGAGCGCGATTGCCACACCCACTACCGCTATGACCTTGGGCCGCTCCCACCATCGGGGCAGGTGCTCCGTGCGCGGCTTGCGCAGCATCGCGACCGCCCGGCCCGCCCAATACAACGCCGACAGCCACAGCATGACTGCGGGGTAAATCATCCAGCCGTCCCGGAAAATGCAACCGAGGTAAGTCACCATGGCTGCGATGCTTGACAGCACCACACAGACGGCGAGCATCACAGTGGCGAGTGAGAGTTTCCTCAGGAGCGGAAATGCGTTTTTAATACTCATCGTCAAACACGTTCCACCAGTGGTCATTGATGCGGCCCCCCGGATATATCGCCCGCATCGGGCCGTGGAAATCGAGGTACGTCCGTCCGTCTTCCTCGGAGCCGCCCATGTGTCCGGCAGCCTTCCCCGGCGCTTTGTCCGCGTAAACGTAACCGAAACGCCCAAGGTTGCCGCGATTGAATACCAGGATGGAAACCGTCAGGCTGCCATCATCGTCGCGGTGTGCCCGGACATCCGGCAGGTTGTTGGGGGTTGTTTCACCCCAAGGCGTGACATCACCGAGCGTGCTGATGCGGAAGGCCGCATCGCCCTTGAAATCCTTCGCACATACTTGTTTTACAATCGCCTCCATCCGCCAGCGCATGACCGGCCAGAGCACCCGCTGGTAAACCAATGGGGCCGTCCAAGTATACATCGAAAACGGCATCCACGGCAGCACCAATAGACCGATGACAATGTTTACAGCGGTGATCAAAGCCCGGCGCCATTTGCGCGGTCTCTCATCCGCGCGCGGTTTTCGCAGCGCGGCAACCGCCAGCCACACCCAGACGAGTGCCAATAGCCCCAGCGCAGCGCTCGCGTAAAGTATCGGCCTCACCATCCAAATCCAGCCGATGAAAGCCTCAATCACCGCCGTACCAGCAAGCGCCAAGGCCACCACGAGCAATACTGCGGAGAGCCCCATCCGTCGCGCGAGCAAGGAAGGAGGCGTTTGCCCGGTGGCCCTTGGCATCGGCGAAGGTATGGCTCCTTCAGTCTTCATCGTCCCACACCCTCCACCAATGATCATCGAGTTTGTATTTCAGGTAAGAGGCCTGCATCGCCCCGGGAATGAAAAGGTGAGGAGAGTCTGCAGGCATGGGACAAGTCTCGTAACTTTGTGTTGCAAAGTCAAATACTCAAAAGCGGCAGTTGCGCGCTTTTGCGGTGCTGACTGAATTCAGGCTGCGGGTGCTTCGACCGCCGGGGCGGGATGTATATCAACTGGCGCTTTCTTCCGGCCCAGTTTCATCACCGTGACGAAGAAGACCGGCGTGAGAAAGAGGCCGAAGAGCGTGACGCCAATCATTCCCGAAAACACCGCGGTACCCATCGCCTGGCGCATTTCGGAGCCGGCGCCTGTGGAGACGACAAGCGGGAATACGCCCGCGATGAAGGCGATGGAGGTCATCAAGATCGGGCGCAGGCGCAGGCTGCATGCCTCGAGCGTGGCGTCGAGGAGGGACATGCCCTGTTCGTGTTTGTGACGGGCGAACTCGACGATGAGGATGGCATTTTTGCACGCGAGGCCGACGAGCACGATGAGGCCAATCTGCGTGAAAATGTTGATGTCCGCCCCTTGTCCGCCCGCGGAGAGTTCGCCGCGCAGCCACACGCCAGAGATGGCGAAGAGCAGGCACATCGGCACGATGAGAATGATCGCCATGGGCAGCCGGAAACTTTCGTACTGCGCCGAGAGCACGAGGAAGACGAGCAGGATGCAAAGCGGATAAATGTAAACCGCCGTGTTGCCCGCGAGGATGCGCTGGTAAGTCAGTTCCGTCCATTCCATGGTCATGCCCGACGGGAGATTGGCTGCGGCGAGATTGCCCATCGCGGTCTCGGCCTGGCCGGAGCTGAATCCGGGCGCGGGGCCGCCGTTGATCTCGGCGGCGGGATAGCCGTTGTAGCGCATCGCGCGGTCGGGGCCGTGGGTTTCCTCGACGTTCAGGAGCGCGCCGAGGGGGACCATCTGGCCGGCGGCGTTGCGCGTTTTCAAGCGCGCGATGTCCTCGGGGTGCGCGCGGAATTTTGCATCGGCCTGAGCGATCACCTCGAAGGTGCGGCCGAAGCGGTTGAAATCGTTCACGTAGAGCGAGCCGAGATAAATCTGCATTGTCTCGAAAAGATTTTGCAGCGGCACGCCCTCGGTCTTCGCTTTCACGCGATCGATGTTTGCGTTGAGCTGCGGCACATTCACGGTGAAGGTGGAAAACAATCCGTCGAGTTCCTTGGTCTGGCGGCCCTTCCCGGTGACCGCCTGGATATTCTTGTAGAGTTCGTCGTAGCCGAGGTCGGAGCGATCCTCGATGTAGCACTTGAACCCGCCGATCGTCCCCAGTCCATTCACGGGCGGGGCTGGCACG
>DASZPK010000276.1:0-2618 GCA_035550335.1 Chthoniobacteraceae bacterium
GCGCAATGTAAGCGTGGAATTGACGGATGGCTCGCAACTCGTCGGCACCGTGCCGGAGGAGACCGTTTTCCCGATGGAGTCGGACGAATTGAAATCGGGCGTCGCCATCAAATGGGTCGATTCCATCACGCTTTCCGCCGACCACGCCACAGCCAGCCTCGCGCTGCTCAATGGCGACCAGGTCAACGGCCGGCTCTCCATGAAGGCGCTACCAATGACCACGGCTTTCGGCAAGGTGGCGCTGGACCTGCAATTTGTAAAAAGCGTGAATGTGCGCGAGATGGATTCCCTGCCCCCGCAGGCGCTCGTCTTTTCCAACTCGCTCGCGAGCGAAAATGACGCGCTTCGCAGCGCCGTGGGGCCGCCGCTCAAGCCCTTTGCGGGAGCCGATGCGCAGGCCGCTTCACGCGATTATACCACCGGCCGGCATGGCGCGGGGGCGGTGACGATCAAGGGGGATTACCAAGCTGCCAGCCA
Organism: Chthoniobacteraceae bacterium; assembly: GCA_035550335.1. Classification (GTDB taxonomy): domain Bacteria; phylum Verrucomicrobiota; class Verrucomicrobiia; order Chthoniobacterales; family Chthoniobacteraceae; genus DASZPK01. The sequence goes on from DASZPK010000276.1 coordinate 478, forward strand.
GGTGCGCAATCTCGTGCTCGACGGGCTGGACAAGCTTGTCAATCCGGAACGCGGCTGCATCGAGTTCTGGTACTGCCAGATGAGCGCGCCTGTGGCGGGCCAGGCTGGTGTTTATCGGATGTTTGACGGCAAGGACGGCCTCGGGAGTTGCGCCTCGGTCTTTGCGACCCCGGACAACCTGGAGTTCGCGCTCGATTGCGGTGGCACACGCCGGGCGCTCGATTGCGCGATGCAGGACGTGCCGCTCAAGCAATGGATGCTCGTCTCCGCGAGTTGGGACCGCAAGGGGCTCGACCATTCCCCGGATACCCTGCGCCTTTACATCAACGGGAAGAAAGTTGCCTCCTCCACCGCCGCCGATTGGGGCAATACCGCCGGAGGCTCCGCCGACGTTTGCGGCAGCGCCAACGCCGCTTGCGCCGGGAAATTTTACATGAACGGCCTCAAAATCTGGAGCAGTGCGAAAACAGTGTTTGACACGGAGCGCCCGCCCCGCATCGACCCGAAAAACATCAAGCCGCCCGAAGGCCCGGCATGGGATATCAACGGGTGGGACGATGGGGTCAACATGAGTCAATAACCCCGTATCGGAAAAATGGGATCGCCGGGACACGGAGCCGCGAACTTCTCCGCTCCCGGACGATCGAATACATGACCGGCCCGGCTACTTCTTGTAGCCGGTGCTGGAAGAGGTGGTTGCCTGTGTTTGTTGCTCTTCGTGGTGCGCGCAAGCGCCGAGGCTCATCGCCAACGCCGCGCAGAGAATCATCAGTGTAATAAGTTTTTTCATGGTCAATCACCCCGCTTTCTTACGAATGTGTGTCCGGTATTCGCAGACGGATGGGCGGGAGGACTTATTCGATTTCGGAAAATTTATTCAGCGTGCCTTCCGGTCGCCAGCAACAGGATGCGCATCTCTTTTGCCTTGGCCGCGATTTCCGCATCATTGGCCCATTCGGAAATGGGCTTTGGCAGGCGCTCGGTCCAATTGGTCTCGGCGATTGCGCCCGGCACGTTGAACCGGCGGGTGCTGGCGAATAAATCGGTGATCATCATCACCGCGATCCAGGAATTGCTCCGCAGCAGGCCCTCGAGCAGCGCCATCTGGATTTCGTCGGTGTAGGCATGCGGCATTTTCAAGCTGATGCCGGAGTAGCGCGCGAGGCATTGCAATTGCCAGAGGGCGTCGCCATTGCCGGCGGTGGCCGCCTCGCAGAGGCTTTCCCACATCGCGCGCAGCGGCGGGTGGTCGTGCGTCGCGTAGGTGGCCAGCGAGAGCCGCTGGTAATCCTTCCCCTCGACGAGCGGGCCGTTGTTCTCGCGCTCCCACTGCGGAATTTTGAACCCCGCGATGCCGAGCGACGTGAGGCTCGGCCGCACATAAGGGGGCACCACGCCGAGGTCCTCGCCGATCAGCCGGTATTCGCCCACGGTCTCCAGCAACGCGCGGAGGTACGTCTCTCCCTCCTGCCGGTTTGCCGCGCAATTCTGCGGCGTGGTATCGTCGCGCGGGAGGAACCCGGGGAGCCGTCCACCGGTGCGCTCCTTCGCCTCCCCGGAATCGAGCTGGAGGAACTCCTCGTTTTCCGCTGGCCGCCACGGGAAACTGTAGATGCGGTAAAAACCGAGCACGTGGTCGATCCGGAAGAGATGGAAAATGTCACGCACCCGCTGCACACGGTGGCGCCACCACGCGAAATTGTCCGTGCGCATCACGTCCCAGCGGTAAAGCGGGATGCCCCAGTTCTGCCCCCATTTTTCGGTGAACGGGTCGCTCTTGAAGACGCGCTCCGGAGGCGCGCCGCCGCTCCATGCGAGGTCGAAAATCTCCGGGTTGGTGAACACATCCGAGCTGTAATAGCTCACGCCGTAGGGGACGTCGCCCATGAGCGCCACGCCGCGCTTGTCGCAATGGGCCTTCAGCCCGGCCCATTGCGTGAATGCGATCCACTGGATGTACATCACGAACTTGATTTGCCGGTCGAGTTCCTTGCGCTTGAACACGCTCTGCTCGCGCAGCCAGCGCGCTGCGCTCTCGAAGGTGCGCTGTTCCTCGGGCCATTTGTCCCAGCGCTCGTCGTTTTCGTTTTCGGTGATGAGCACGCGGAATAGCGCGTAGCCATTCAACCACGCCCCGTGTT
>DASZPK010000277.1:0-2021 GCA_035550335.1 Chthoniobacteraceae bacterium
CAGAGGCGGATTCCTCGACGGGTCTGGGCTACGCAGTTCTCGAAGTGGAAGTGAATGGAGCCCACCGCCTGACGCAGCCGTTGCCCGACGATCTGGCCTCTCCCGGCCCGCACACGCTCAAGCCCTCCATTTACCTCGACCAATTGGACGTGAAGACTTATGACGTTATTTCATATCACGTGAGCGCCCAGCGGATCGGCGATGCTTTGCTGCCACCAACGGTTTCCCCTGTGCAATTCATTGAGGTCAAGCCGGTGCGCGAGGACACGTTCGTGTGCGCCGGCGGCGATCAACCGAGCAAATGCTTCAACTATGTCACCGCGCTCAAGGCCGCGCAGTTGCGGCTGATGAAGGACAATTTCACGCTGGCCCATGCCGAGGTCAGCCACAATGACAGCGAGTGGTTGAACCAGAATTCCCGCGTGGGCAACGATCAAAATCAACTTGCCGCCCGTGCGGACGAAGTGATTACGCTGATGGCCACGAATCATTATCCGGAGCAGATTCTCGGGCTCGTGAGACAATCGCAGCCTTTGATGACGGACGCCGGAGGGAAAATCACGCACCAGGAGAATCAGCCGGCGCTTGCGCCGCAAGGCCAGGCGCTGGCCGATCTCACTGAGGTGGAGAAGTATCTGCAAAACTCCATCAAGTTGACCAGTCAGAGCACCCAGCCGAAGGCCAAAGATCCGTTCGAGCGCCCGAAGAATCTGGAACTGAAAACACATCCGTTGACCCGCGCCGGGAAGATTGACGCGCTGGCCAAAGCCCAGGCCGGACTCGCGGACGATCTCGCGGCCGGCAACACCAACGCCATCGCCAAGGCCACCACCGACCAAAGCTCGTCGCCCGCTATTTCCGGGACACCGGGTGAGCGGCAGGCGCAAATCCGAGAGCAAATCGCTGGTTTTCTGGAGGACTCCGGCGTGACGGAGGAGGCGATGAAACATTTGCAGCAGAGCGACACGTTCTCGGGCCAATCACAGGACCGCATCAACCAGTCGGATTTCTCCGCCGCCAGCGAACCTGCGGCTGAGGCGGCGCGCGAGTTGCGCGAGACCGCCGCGGCGTTGCGCTCGGGCGGGAACCAGGCCGCACAGAACAAACTCGCGGATGCGCTGTTACAGCTCTCTGCGGCCGCAAATAACGCGCGCCGCGCCACCCAGGCGAAGACTGATGCCGACGCGGCCGCGGAACTGAAAAAGACTGAGAACGCCCTGCAGGAAGCAGCCCATCAACTCTCCGCCGAAGCACAACGGCAGCAGGAAAACGGCGCCACGAATGCGGCTGAGCGGCTGAATGACCTGGCGAAAATGTTAGCGGGTGAATCCATGAAACAAACATTGGCGCAGGCGCAGGCCACACCCCGCGATGCGGCCAAAAATGAAGCGCTCGCGCAGAAACTGGATAACCTTGCCGAGGAAGCAGCCCGGCAGCGCAATCCGGGGCCGGTGTCACGCCAGGACCTCGCGCGGTTAGTGGATCGATTGCAGCGCACGCAGGCGAACCTAAACAATCTGGCATCGCAGTGCAAAAGCCCCGGCTCGGCGGCATCGACTTCCGGGGCCCCCAACGGTTCCAGCCAGCCAACCGGGGCCGGGCCGGCGCACGCGCGGTCACAGGAGGCCAGCCGCGAAGAAATGAAGCGCGAGGAAGGCCAACAGTTGCTGGATGAGTTGCGGCTCGGCGCGATGGACGCCCAATGGGTGGGTTCGGAGATGATTTACGTAAAAAAACTGCAACGCGTTTTGGATTCTGCCGCGGGGCAACCGGCGAACACAGCGGGTGAATACGTGCCGTTGATTTTAAAAATCGATCCGTTGCTGACGGATGTGATCCACTCGCTGCAGACTAAATTGACGGGAATGCGCCGGCAGTTTGATCTCGCGGAGAAAAATCCCGCCGCCGCCCCGCCCGCGTACCGCGAAGCCGTGGCCGATTACTTTGAGCGGGTTTCGCGCGATTACGAGCGGCCTGCGCCTCAAAGCGATGACGCACATTGAGTGGCAATTTGGCGGTTG
>DASZPK010000278.1:0-5630 GCA_035550335.1 Chthoniobacteraceae bacterium
GACAAGGGCGACCACGACGGCGCGATAGCCGATTACGACCGAGCCATCGAACTGGACTCCAAATTTGCCGATGCCTACTACGACCGCGCGCTGGCCAAAAAAGCCAAGGGCGACCAGGAAGGGGCTTCGGCCGATTTCAACAAGGCGCACGCGCTCAACCCGAAGCTGGGCGCAGCTGGCAAGTAAATCGTACGTGTGAAAAAAGAACGGCTGGCTTTGCTAAAAGCCAGCCGCTTTCGGGCTAAATTTTTTCCCGTCTTTTGCCGCTTTACGCGGCATCAAGATCGAGCACGTTTTGCAGCGCCTCGATAGGCTTCTCCTTTTTCTGGAGCGCACGGCGCAGCTTGAGCAGCGCGATGTTCTGCAACTGCCGGATGCGCTCGCGCGTGACGCCAAACTTCTTGCCGACTTCCTCCAGGGTCTTCGGCTTGCCGCCGTTCAGGCCGAAGCGGGAATCGATGATCTTGCGTTCGCGCTCATCGAGCACGTCGAGCAGGTCGCCGACTTCATTGCGGAGGTTTTTGTCGCGCAACATTTCGAACGGTGTCTGCGCGTCCTCGTCGCCGACGATCTCGCCGAACTCGGTGGAGTCGTCGTCGCTGATCGGCGCGTCGAGCGAAGCCGGGCGGATAGCGACCGTCTTCAACTGCGACACCTTGCCGCTGGAGAGGCCGATTTCCTCGGCCAGCTCGTCATCGGTCGGTTCGCGGCCGAGTTCCTCGCTCATCTGGAGCGAGACGCGGCGCATCTTCGAAATTTTGTCCACGAGGTGCACAGGCAGACGAATCGTCTTGCTCTGGTTTGCCAGCGCGCGCTTGATGGACTGCTTGATCCACCATGCAGCGTAGGTGCTGAGCTTGCCTCCCTTGGCAGGGTCGAAGCGCTCCACGGCCTTCATCAGGCCGATGTTGCCCTCCGAGATTAGGTCGAGGAGTGGCAGCCCGAGGTTGGCGTAATCGTGGGCGATCTTCACCACGAGACGCAAGTTGGCGCGAATCATCAGGGTGCGCGCGTCTTTGTCGCCCTTCTTGATTTTGGCAGCCAAATCGATCTCCTGCGCCGGGGTCAGCAGCGGGATTTGGCCGATTTCACGTAAATAGATTTTGATTCCGGTATCGGAATCTTCGCCTGCGATAAAATTCATTTTTTTAGCCCGTCCTTTTCAATTCTCTCTATATGTTATACGATTTGGACGTCCTTTCTGGATGCAGCGCCCGATGCATTTACAATATAATAACGCCCTTTTTGGTTAATTAACAACGTTAATTATACACCGATTTGACAGTCTGACGGGAGATGCGTTCAAAAGTATTCAATTTTTTTCAAAAGAGACCGTTTTTTCGCCCTCAGACAGAGATGCCAGCTCCGCAATTGATTTAGCAGCATAAATCATTCCGGAAAGGACTCCCGCCCGGCCTGAAGCCACCCTGCGGCAAAAATCACTGGGCCGCTTGCGTCTTCAGCGCCAGCAGCCCCTGGCCCCAACTGGCCGAATAAACGATGTGATGCACCGGGTCGTACGCCATTTCAAACGGCTCCTCGGAAAATTTCTGCGCGCCGTTTTTGTAGGGGACCCAGTTCTGGCCGTCATTCTCCGGCGAGGTGAAAAACGGCTCGTCCCTGTTCGAACTGCCGATGTAGAGGTTTGTGCCATCGCCGCAAACGCCCATGTACCAACTGTAAACCAGCCCCTTCTTGATTTGCTGCCAGCTCGCGCCGTTATCCGTGCTGCGTGCGGGATATTGATAGCCGCCGGAATAGAGCACGCCCTCCTTCGTGCGATAGAGCTGGTTGCCGCCGTGGGTCATCTGGAAATTGTAAACCTGCGTCCATGTCGCGCCCGCATCGGTGGTGCGGAAAAAGCCGCCCTGCTGCGCGGTGAAAAGCCAGGTGTTCGCGTCGCCCTGTTTCAACGCGGGGTCGTACAGGAAAAAGACCGACATGCCATAGCCGCCTTTCGAGGCGGGCGGGGGATCGTGCACGATCCATGAATTGCCGCCATCCCTGCTCTCGAGCACGCCGCAATTCATCGTCCCCTTCCACGGACCGGCCCATGGCGAATGGAGCGTGACGAGCACGTGCTTGAAATCCGTGGGATCGACGGCCACCGAGTAGAGATCGAGATCGCCGATGGGCTGCTGCGTTTTCGCGTCCAGGTTTTTCGGGTGCGCCCATGTCGCGCCGCCATCGTTCGAAACCCAGAAACCCGGGGTCGCCCCGCGCACGCCATCCACGCAATAAAGGTGGTCTGTGTTCTTCGGGTCGATGGCGAGATGGATCGGCTCGTCGAGCTTGCCGATTTTTGCCCAGCTCGAGCCGCCGTCGGTGGTCTTGTAGAGCCCGCCCTTGGAAACATCGTACGCGCACACGCAGAGATAAATCGTCGAGGGATGCGCCGGGTCGATGGCGACGCCCTGGCAGAAAACATGGTTGTCGGGCGTCATCACCACATCGGGCGGCGTGATGTTTTTCCACTCGCCGGGCGCGAGCGGCGGGGCGGCATATGCAAACAAAGTTAAACAGGCGTAAATGGCTTGTGGAAGAAGGAGCCTTTTCATGCGGGGGAACATGTTGTTAGCAAAGGTGGCGGCGGTTGACGAGGCAAAAGAGGGAGGGCAAACACAGTCTTTTCATCGCGTGCGTTTTCTGAAATGCCCCGGCAAAAATCATCCAAATTCTTAGGAAGGAATAAGGATTTGGAATCGCAACCCAAAAGCCGCGTCCGGGCGATGTTCAGGACGTGAAAACAAACAGAATATTCATTAAAGCTCAGTTCGCTCGCCGTAAAGCCGTCAACGAGCATCGATCCTTTGGAAATCTTCGCGTTCGTAGCGGGCAGAGTTGGCTCACATCCACAAATTCCTGTCGAGCGTGCGGTATTGGATCGCCTCGGCGAGGTGGTCGGGCTGGATGACGACGGAGCCCGCGAGGTCGGCGATGGTGCGGGCGACCTTGAGGATACGGTCGTGGGCGCGCGCGCTCATGTGAAGGTCGTTCATGGCGTTCTTGAGCAATTCCTGCCCCTCGTCGTCGATGACGCAATGGGTGCGGATCAATTTGGGTGCCATGCGGGCGTTACACGATGTTTTACTTTTTCCGAAACGCTTCTCCTGGATCTTCCTCGCCTTTTCGACCCGGACGCGGATTTCGGCGGAGGGTTCGCCGGGAACGCGGCTGGAGATGTCCTTGTACTGCACGGCGGGGACATCCACATGGATATCGATGCGGTCGAGGAGCGGACCGGAGATGCGCTGGCGATATTGCTGCACCTGCCGCGGGCTGCAGCGGCATTCGCGCTTGAGGTCGCCGTAGTAGCCGCACGGGCACGGGTTCATCGCGGCGATCAGGATGAACTCGGCGGGGAAGGTCATCGAACCGGCGGCGCGGGAGATGGTGACTTTGCCGTCCTCCAAAGGTTGTCTCATTACTTCCAACGTGGAGCGGCGAAACTCGGGGAGTTCGTCGAGGAATAGGACGCCGTTGTGCGCGAGGCTCACTTCGCCGGGTGTGGGATTGGCCGAGCCACCGAGCAGGCCGACATCGGAAATCGTATGGTGCGGCGAGCGAAAAGGGCGGACGGCAACGAAGGAATGCTCGCCATCGAGCAGCCCGCAGATGCTGTGGATTTTTGTGGTGTCGATGGCCTCCGCGAGGGTCATCGGCGGGATGATGGTCGGCAGCCGCTTGGCCGCCATCGACTTGCCGGAACCGGGCGGGCCGATCATGAGCAGGTTATGCCCGCCGGCAACCGCGACCTCGATGGCGCGCTTCACCTGCTGCTGGCCTTTCACATCGGCGAAATCGACTTCGTATTGCTGGTGCTTTTTGAAAAACGCGGCGAGGTCCTCCTTCACGGGGAGCAGGATGTGGTCGCCTTTCAAAAACTCGAAGACCTCCCGCAAATTGCGCACTCCGTAAACCTCGATTCCCTCCACCACCGCGGCCTCCTTCGCGTTCGTCTCCGGGACGAAGATCGCTTTTTTGCCGCTGCGCTTGGCTTCGAGCGCGATGGGCAGTATGCCTTTCACGGAACGCACCGCGCCCGTGAGCGCCAGCTCGCCTACGAAGCAATATTTCGCCGCTTCCGCCAGGTCCATGTCGTCGCCCGCCGCGATCATCCCCAGCGCGATGGGCAGATCGAAACTCGGCCCCTCTTTTTTCACGTCGGCCGGGGCGAGGTTGATGGTCGTCCGCCCGCGCGGCCAGTAGTAGCCGCTGTTTTGGATCGCGGTTGTCACACGGTCCTGGCTCTCCTTTACGGCGGCATCGGGCAGGCCCACGATCACGATCTTTGGGTTGCCGCTGCCCGCATTCACCTCGATCTCGACCTCGAACGCCTCGACGCCGTAAACCGCTGCGGAATAGACTTTTGCCAGCATCGCGCGAGAGTTTCAGAAAATCCGGGCGATGAAAAGACTGTGTTTGCCTCCGTGCAAACCGTGGGTTTTGTGGAGTTCAAACATCCGAAGCCCCTGCAATTCCGGCCAAAGCGATCTTAATTTTGCCGATCCAAGGGGAGGAACGCCAAACCCCATCAAGGCGGGACTTTTACCTTGCCATCTTGACAGGGTTCCTCTGCAATCACCATGCGGTCGCGCCATCTCCATACTGTAGTCGCGCCATTTGCTGTACTGGAAAATGTGGGAATCGGGAGGATGTTTTATATGCGTTTACACTCAAAATGTACCAAAGGGAAATTATTCAAGTTTTCGACAGTTATACAAAGGAACAATCCGTTTAAACACCCATTTCGCTTTGGCGCGGGGCAAAACGCGGGTTGGCTGCTGGTGGCAGTGGCGTTGATTCTCGCCGTGTGGCCCGCGGATCTGCGGGCCCAGACGACTTTCAACGTGAACAGCGAGACCGGCTTCAATAATGCCGCGGGCTCCATCGCAACCCAGAGCGCCGGCGACACCTCCACGCCGTTTTCAATTAATTTCTCCGGCGGTTTTGGCTTAAGCAGTCCGTTTGGTGTGCTTTCACTGGTCGGCGGCGGCAACACGCTCGTGGTGAGCAACCCGTCTTACACGCTCACTCTCGCCAGCACCGGGACGGCCCCGCAAACCATCATCAGTTCGAACGCCGGGCCGGTGACGATTACCAACGGCGGCATCATCTCGCTCACGGGAAGCAACCTCGGGAGCATCGGCGCAACCGGCTCAACGGGTCTGAGCGGAACCACGGGGGCCCTCGGCGCGGGCGGCATGGGCGGCTTGGGCGGGAACGGCTTTGCGACCGGCTCCATCATTTCGCTTACCGGCACGGGCGTTACTCTCAGCGCGACCAATGGCGCAACGGGCAGTTTGTCCGTCACCTCTATTGCCATCGGCGGGGCTGGCGGCGCGGGCGGGACAAGCGGCTCGAACAACTCGGGCACCTCGGGAACCACGGGAAGCTCGGGCGGACTCAGCAACCCCGGGGGAAATGGAACCGGCGGCGCGAACGGCAACCAGGGAGGAGACGGCGGCTTGGGCGGGAACGGCACCGCGCTGGGGTCCGGGATCGTTCTGCTCAATAGCGGCGGCATGAATATCGCGCTCAACAGCGGAACGATGGTGATCACTTCGTTGGCCACCGGCGGCAGCGGCGGCACGGGCGGCGCCGCGCTTCCCGGCGGCATGGGCGGCGCG
>DASZPK010000279.1:0-1642 GCA_035550335.1 Chthoniobacteraceae bacterium
TACGACAAGCGTTTCCTTGGCCCCGTTCGCGTGCGCGAGGCCCTGGCCTGCTCGCTCAACGTCCCAGCCGTGGTCGCGCTCGGCCGCCTCGGCGCGCGCGAGGGATTTTCCGATTTGCAAAAATGGGGGTTCCAATGCCCGCGCGGCATCGATACCTACGGCGCGGGCTTCATCCTCGGCAACGCCGAAATCCGCCTGCTCGACCTCGCCGGCGCGTATGCAGGCCTCGAGCGCGGTGGCACGGCGGCGCGCCCGGTTTTTCTCCCGACCGACCACCCGCCCGTGAAACGCGTCGCCTCGCGCGAAGCCACCGCGATCATCGAGGACATCCTTTGCGACAACAACGCCCGCGAGCGCGCGTTCGATCTCTCGTCGCCGCTTGCCCTCGGCGCGCGCGTCGCCGCGAAGACCGGCACCAGTTCCGGCTTCCGCGACGGCTGGACGGTCGGGTTTGACAAAGATCATACGGTCGCCGTCTGGGCCGGGAACATGGATGGCCGCCCGATGCGCGAAATGCTCTCGATCCGCGCCGCCGCGCCGCTCTGGGCCGCGATGATGAAAGTGCTGCTGGAAAAAGACCATCCGCTCGACCCCGTGCAACCCGGCGCCGAAGGCGCGGAAAACCTCGCGCGCGTGGAGATCGGGAAACTCACCGGCCTCCTCCCTTCCGCCCGCGATTCCGAAACGGTGCCCGAACTTTTCCTCAAGGGCACAGAGCCGAAATCGAGTTCCGCCGATTGGTTCACCACCGCCGGTGATGGCAAAACACAAGTCGTCCTCCCATCTGAATTCGCGGAGTGGTGCCGCAGCCGCTGGAATTACCTCGACGCCATCGTCCCGCCAAACAATACGCTGGCGATCCTCAGCCCGAAACCGAACGCGACCTTCGAAATCAGCGACTCCCTCCCCGCCGCCCAGCAGATGATCGAGTTCTCGACCTCGCTCTCGCGCGCAACCGAGTGGTTCGTGAACGGCGAAAAGATCACGCCGCAAGCCGATGGCCGCGTGATGTGGCGTTTGCAACCGGGGCAGTGGAATGTGAGCGCTATTTCCGAAGGCCAGCGCGTGGATTCGACATTCACAGTCGAAAATCCGTGAGATAAACGCAAAGGACAATCGCCGGGTCAAGCCGACGTCAGTTTTTCATAAGCGGCCTTGAAGCGCTCCCACCGGTGCTGGTCGAGCGTTTGCATGAAATGAATGACTATTTTCCCCACGCTCTTCCATTTCGCAGCCGCTGCCTTTTCATCGCGATCAATCAAAATCCCGGTGGGATGGTCATTGATGCAAATTTCCCATGCTGCGCCAGCTTTCAGGAACTTGATCCGTCTGGACGGCATTTCGCGTTCTAATCGCAACGAGTAACCCCATTGGACGCATTCTTACTTATAACTTGTTTTGTGGCGTTTTTCGCGATGTTTCGCCCATCTGCGAATCCACCCGGCAATCGCCGCGCGATTCATGGTGGAAACCGCATGCCCGCGACCCCTGCCATCCATGGAAAAAATTCGCCCGCCGCCGATTGCGTGGAAACCCAAGTCCCCGCGCGCCTCGACCGTCTTCCTTGGAGCGGATGGCACTGGATGATCATCACCGCGCTCGGCGTCACGTGGATTCTCGACGGCCTCGAAGTCACCCTCGC
>DASZPK010000280.1:0-2269 GCA_035550335.1 Chthoniobacteraceae bacterium
ATCGTCCTCCTGCTTGGCATATTTTTCGAGGTTGGGCTGGTTCGGATAAGGATCGTGGCGCTCCAAATCCTGCAGCTTTTTCAACTCCTTGGTGTAAGTGGCGTGCACCTGCTCGTAATTGCCCATCTCCTGGTAGAGAAAGAACCCGAGGCCCGCCACTGCCACGAACATGAAGCCGAGAAAGCCCGACAAAAACTTATTTTCGCTGATCCAATTCATTTCAGGGTGAAGGGGGTTTTCAGGTAAAGGTTCAACAGATAATCCTTGTTCAAATATTCGCCGACCGTGGTGTTGACGTTTTGGACTTCAGGAGTGACGTAGGGAGACGCCTCGAGATTGTTCTTGAAATCGTAAACCACCTTCTGCGCTTCGAGGTTCGCCCCGGCGCTCGGGTCGAGGAAATATCCCTGCACTTGAATCCCGAACTTCTGGTTCTTGGGAGGAGTGGTCATGGCATCGGTGGCAGGGGTGAATTTCACGTCGGGGAATGTGCCCGAGAAAAACCCGGGCTGGAAGGAACTCACCCAGATATTGTCATGCGGCAGGCGCTGATTGATGTCGGTGAGGACCTTGGCCCAGTATTCCCGGTCGCTCACGGCCTCCTGGAACGGGCCCGAGTTGCTGGCGAGGCTGACCAGGTCTTTTTTCACCCCGTCCATTTTTCCCGCGATCACCGTAAGGGGGGCCGAGCGCTTTTTCACCGTCTGGGTGACGTTTTGCTCGATGTCCGCGGCGCGCCAGTAATAGAAAATGAAGCCCGCCATGATGAGCAGGATGCAAATGCCCGTCATGAGGATCGCCGGGCGGCGCTTGGAGAGGGATTCGGCCTTGATGACGCTCTCGGGGCGCAGGCTCAATTCCATCGGGCAATCGCTCACGGAGCGGAGCGCCAGGCCGACGAGCTCGCCGAGGACATGCGCGCTCTTGCCGGCTTCCTCGCCGTTTACACCCTTGGCGACGGTCACGTTGCGCAGGGCGTTGAAAAACTCGATCGGCAACTGCAGCTTCTCGTGGAAAAACTCGCGCATGTACGGGAGGCTGCTCGAGCCGCCGCACAGGAACACGCGCACAGGCTGGTTCCCCTGCTGCTGCGAGCGGTAGAAGCTGATCGAACGCGAAATCTCCGCGTGGAGGCGGGTCATCGTGTTGCGGATGATTTTCGAGACGCGCGACACTTCGGGGTCGGAAGGCTCGGCATACGCCCCGCCGAGGCTCACGAAGCCGACTTTCTTTTTGCGCTCCTCGGAGGCGCCCACCGGTTCGTTGAAATCCTTCGCGATGCCCGCCGTGATGGTGGTGCCGCCGATCGGGATGCTGCGGCTGAACACTTTCTTGCCGTCGGCAAAAATCAGGTTCGTGGTGCGCGCGCCGATGTCGATGAGCAGCGTGCAGCCGGTGAGATCGCTGTAGTTGTAGCGGAAGGCGTTGTAGAGCGCCATCGGGGCCACGTCAACGATGTTGGTGCTCAAGCCGGCTTGCTCGACCGCGCCGTTCAGGTCGTCGAGCAGGTCGGATTTGATGGCGACGAGCACGACTTCGAGCTTGTTGTCGCCCCCTTCGGCACCCGCCACGAGCTGGTAATCCCACACCACCTCGTCAATCGGGAACGGCACGTTCTGTTGCGCTTCGAACTTGATGATCTGGTCCACCTGCTCGGCGTCGACCGGCGGGAGTTTGACAAAGCGGGTGAAGACGGACTGGGCGGAAATCGCGTAATTGACCTTGCCGGATTTCGCCTTCAGATGGCCCATCATTTCCTCGATGGCTATCTTCATTTGCGACGGGCGGGAGGAATCCGCCGCGGGATCGGCCACGAGTTCCGTGAGGCGGTAAGCCTGGAGCACCAGGCCGCCGGAGGGGGTGTTCCTGAACTCAGCGAGACCCACGGTCTGGAGACCGAGGTTAAGACTCAAAATGCGGTTGGGAGCTGCCATGGAAAAAGTGCTTGGGAAAGTGGGTCAATGAGCTGGTTTGATCTCTTCGTAGCGATCCCAGTATAATGGGGCAAACGGAGTTTGATTTTTGTTCAGGAGCGCGCCGTCGATCGGCGTAAAAGTGGTGCTGGTCCACCAGCCGGACTGAAATTGCGGCTTTGTGGTGCCTTCACCCACCATCTTGCCCTTGGCGTAGAACTGCACGGAGATGTCATCGATGGAATTTGCGATGGCGGGGCTCCCATTCAGCACGCGGGTCACTGTTTTGGGGCTGAGATACATGACCGAATACAGCCCCGCTCCCTTCAAGACATTGACGTGCGTGACCTCGCCCG
>DASZPK010000281.1:0-5316 GCA_035550335.1 Chthoniobacteraceae bacterium
AGATATAAATCTGCTATGTCGTATAAAATTCTGGTGATCGATGACAGCATGGTGGCCTCCCGGCAGACGGGGGAACTCCTTGCCCAGAGTTTTCAAAATACCGACGTGCTTGTCGCGCAGCGCGCCACGGATGGCATCGAGCGCTTCCAGGTGGCCGAGCCGGACGTGATTGTCCTCAACGATGCGCTCCCCGATCTCGATGGCGACGCCGCCCTCTATCGCCTGCTGAACGATACCATGACTGCCGGCGTCCCGGTGGTGCTGCTTTCCAGCAATGGCCGCACGCTCCAGGAAAAATACCGGAACGTCGTCTGGACCGTCTCCAAGCCGGTCACGAAGGAATTGCTCGTCACCGCCGTAAGCGGCGCGCTTGAGCACGCGAAGCCGAAACCGAACCCGGCGAACCAGCTGCTCTTCCGTGATTATTCGAAGATCACTTTCTCAGGCCATACCGGTTTCTTCTCGCTGCACGCCGCGTTGAAAATGGCCTACACCGACAAACTCACCGGCGTGTTCCGTGTTTTCCTGAACCGCTTCCCGGTCGAGCTTTTCATCTCGAAAGGCCGCTTCCTTTTTGCCACCTCGCGCAACTTCCAGCTCTACCTGCGCGAGTCGAATTTCATCCTGCCCGCCACCAACCTCGGCCGCGTGATCGAGGCGCAGGCGAACCAGTACGCCACCGGCTGCCCGCTCTTCCTTCACCTCGCGAACCGCAACGAATTCCCGCATGAGGACGTCGTGAAAATCACGCGCGATCACGGGCAGCGCCTCTTCGCGAACTTGTGGACGGCGGGCCGTGTGAATTTCGAGTTCGAGGACATGAGCGCCTTCCCCGATTACGCGAAAAATTTCCCGGCGAGCGACGAGGACCCGGACAACTGGGTGCTCGCCAGCATGCGCCACGTGAAATTCGATTCGCTCCTCGCCTCGCAGCGTCCCGACCCGAATGGCCGCCCGGCCTACACGCGCAAGGGCTACGACCTCGTGCAGAAGCTGCATCTCACGCAAACCGAATCGCGGTTCGCGCTGAAGATGGACAACGTCGAAACGCTCCAGACCATCGCCAAAACGGTCGGCCTTCCGCTCAACGACGCGCTGCTCATCGTCTTCCGCTTCCAATTGCTGGACATCATCGATTACTGGTCCTCCTCGCCGCTCTCATTGCCGGCGTCGCAGACGCATCCCGGCGGCGGGAACTGACGCACCCCGGCAGCGGGATGCTAAAATTTCCGCGTCCATTCCGGCGTTGCGTACTTCGTTTTTGCAAGAGCGGCCGCCGCTTTGAGTTCGCTTTGCGTGGCGTTCCTTTGAATCACGCGCACGCCAAGGTTCGCGGCCAGTCTTTGCGCAAAATCGCCCGGCAATTCCACGCCTTGGATGCTCCCTTGGTGCAGCAGTCCCCATCGCGTTCGCCGCTGTGCCGCCCCGGCGATTTTGCGCTCCCCGAGCAGCACATCGTGGCAGACCGCGTTCTCAAAACAGGCGCTCGATATTTTCGGCGTCGCGCCCCCGGCGGTCAACGCCGCCAGGCCGCAATCCCGCAGGGTCCTCGCAAGCCTCTCGTGGATCGCCAGATACCATTGGCCCGGGCCGGCTTGTCCCAACGCTCCGCCTCGCGGCACCATGAGCGAGTAGGTGAAATCCCCGTCATGCAACACGACCCCACCGCCCGTCCATCGGCGCACCAAGTCGCATCCCGGATGTTGCTTTTCGACCTCGGAATACCTCTCAAAACAGCCGAAGGAAACCGAGCGCCGCAGCCAGCGATAAGCCCGCAAAGTTGGCACGGAAATTTCTGCAAGAATGGCTTCGTCCATGGCCATATTGAGGGCGGCGGGACGCGGTTCGGGATCGGAAACCAAATCCAAAATTTCAAACAAAGCCATGCCAAATGATGATGTCAGTTTCCCATTGCCAATTGCCAATCGAAAGTTAGATACTCCTCACCGCGTATGGCAAAAGTAGCACTCGGCAAAGGTCTCGGCGCACTGATCAATCCGCGCGTGGCCTCACCCACTCCCGTGGCCGAGGTGGGCGAGCGCGTGCAGCAGGTTGCCTTGACGGAAATCGTGCCCACGCCGCTCCAGCCGCGCACGGAATTCCGCGGCGAACGGCTCCAGGAACTCATCGATTCCATCCGCGTTCACGGCATCATCCAGCCGCTCATCGTCCGCAAACGGAACGACAAATTTGAATTGATCGCCGGCGAGCGCCGCTGGCGCGCCGCGAAGGAAGTGGGTCTGGCGGAGGCGCCGGTCATCGTCCGCACCGCGAGCGACCAGGACGTCCTCGAACTCGCGCTCATCGAAAACCTCCAGCGCGAGGACCTCAATCCAATCGAAGAAGCGCTCGCCTTTTCGCGCCTCGCGAAGGAATTCGGCCTCAAGCAGGAGGAGATCGCGCAAAAAGTCGGCAAAAGCCGCGCCGCCATCGCCAACAGCATGCGCCTGCTCGAGCTCGCAGCGCAGGTGCAAAGCTTCCTTACGCAGGGGCGCATTTCCGTGGGGCACGCCAAGGTGCTCCTGGCGCTCAAATCGCACGAGGAACAGGTCCTCATCGCCGAAGTCGTCATCAAGCACAATCACACCGTCCGCGCCGCTGAAAAACTGGTCGCGAAACATTTCACCGACCAGGGAACGCAGCGCGCCACCCGCGGCGGCGCGGCCCCGAAATCGCTGGCGCCGGCGCTGCTGCATTTGCAGAACCGTCTCCAGCAGCATCTCTCCACGCGGGTCTCGCTGGATCACGGGGAAAAGCGCGGCCAGATCGAGATCGAATATTATGGCGCGGATGATCTCCAGCGCATTTTGAATTTACTGGGACTTGCGAGCGATGAGACCTAGCCGCGCCTGCGAGGCGCGCCCCATGTCACTTTGCTCGCTGCGCAAGGCCGCGGGCATTTTCCTTTGCTGTTGCGCCCTCGCCGCATGCCACAAGAGTGGCGACGGCGGAAACGCGGCGGCCGACAACGTCCCGCCTCCCGGCCACGAGGATTTGTCGAAGGATTTTTCCGGCGATGAGGCGTTTGCCTATACGAAGGCGCAGGTCGATTTCGGGCCGCGCCCGGCGGGGAGCGAAGCGCTCGCCAAAACGCGTGATTACATCGTCGACCAGCTCAAGCAGGCGGGATGGGACGTGGAATTGCAAAAATTCACCGATGACACGCCGCACGGCAAAATCGATTTCGTGAATCTCATCGCCCGTTTTCCGCTGCAAGCCGGCAAGCCCGCCTCGACGACCACCCAGCAGGCGATCGTCTGTTCGCATTACGACACGAAATTCTTCGACACGATCAAGTTCGTGGGCGCCAGTGACGGCGCATCGAGCACCGGGGCGCTCATCGAACTCGCGCGCGTGCTCGCCCGCGACCCGGGCCTGGCCGCGCGCATCGAGCTGGTGTTTTTCGATGGCGAGGAAGCGGTGGCCGAATGGAGCGCGACGGATGGCACTTACGGCAGCCGCCATTTCGCCGCGCAGTTGCACAACACCAAACAGGCCGGCCAGTTTAAATTCGGAATTTTGTGGGATATGATCGGCAAAAAAGACGTCACGATCACGCTTTCCCCGGATTCGCCACCCGACATGGCGAAGGGCATATTCTCCGCTGCTGACGCGCTCAACCAACGCAAGCACTTCACTTATTACAGCCAGGATGTTTGGGACGACCAAAGGCCGCTTAACGAGATTGCCCGCATCCCGACCATCGATCTCATCGATTTTCATTACGATTACTGGCACACGGCCGACGACACGCTCGATAAATTGAGCCCGGAAAGCTTGCAAATCGTGGGGGCTGTGACTCTTTATTATTTGCAACAGAGACTGGCGAAATAATCGCCGGCCTCATTTACAACGACCGTGCCCAAGAAGGATATTTTCAAGACACTCGGCCGCGACAAGATCCAGAGCATGCTGGAGCAGCAGTATGATTTTGTTCTCCTCGATGTGCTGCCCGCGGAATTTTACGAGGAGGCGCACATCCCTGGCGCGCTCAACGCCTGCGTGTACGACGTCAATTTCCTCAAGCAGGTCGAGCAGCTCGTGCCCAACAAGCTGCAAACCATCGTCGTTTACAGCAACGGCGTCACCTGCAAGGCCGCGGAGGTCGCATCGAAAAAGCTCAATGCGGGGGGCTATGAAACCGTGTTCCTTTACCCGGGCGGAATCCAGGATTGGAAACGGTCGCGCAACCCGATGGACGGCACGCGCAAGGAGAACCAGCTCCCGCCGCAATTGGTGAACAAAGTCTACGCCATCGACCCCGAGGAGAGCGTGCTGCAATGGATCGGGCGCAACATCACAGGCGCGCATTATGGCACGATCAAGTTTCTCAGCGGCACGATCCCGATTCTGCTCCGCCAGCCGAACAAGGTGAACTTCGTGTTGGACATGACCTCGATCCAGGACCTCGACATCCAGGACCCGGGGTGGAACAAGATCCTTGTCGACCACCTCAAATCGGAGGATTTTTTCGACGTGGAAAAATACCCTACCGCGAAGTTCGACGCGACCGAGTTCAAGCCGATCGAGAACGCAAAGATGGGCACCGGGGTGCCCAACTACAACGTGACCGGGAAACTAACGATGAAGAACATCACGAACGAGATCAATTTTCCCGCCGTGATTACGCTGAGGGAGGACGGCACGCTCGCTGCCGAGGCGCATTTCGACATCGACCGCACGAAGTGGAACGTCAATTACGGGTCAGGCAAGCTTTTCGAAAAACTGGGCAAACACCTCGTGTACGATTTCATCACGATCCAGTTGAAATTGTTCGCGCGCTAACCCCTGTCTTTCGTGTGCCTGTTCAGTAATCGTTCGGGCCGGGCTCCGGGACGGTTTCCAGGAGCTTGTCCACGATCTTGTTCGTATCCACGCCTTCCGAATCCGCGGTGAAGTTCGTAAAGATGCGATGGCGCAGGACGGGGCGGGCGACCGTCCGCACGTCGTGACAGGAGACCAGCAGCCGGCCTTCGATGACCGCGCGCGCCTTCGCGGCGATGACCAGGTACTGTGTCGCGCGCGGGCCGGCGCCGCAATGGATCCATTTCTTGATGAAATCGGGCGCGCGGCTGTCAGCGGGTCGGGTGGAGCGCACGAGGCGCGTGGCGTACTTCACGACGTGGTCGGAAATCGGCATCTCCCGCACGACGTTTTGCAATTCGAGGATTTCGGCGGCGTTGAGCACTTTGTTTAAATCAACGTTTCGCTGCCGGGTGGTGACCTTCGCGATGGTCTCCTCGTCCGCCTCGCTGGGATAATCGACATAGATGCTGAACATGAACCGGTCGAGCTGTGCCTCGGGGAGGGGATAGG
>DASZPK010000282.1:0-2960 GCA_035550335.1 Chthoniobacteraceae bacterium
TGGTGTGGATTTTCAACGCGGCCTGGATGCCATCGGCCTGCATCCGCTCCAATTGCGAGAGAAAGGGAAGGACGTCGCGCCCCCGGTTGGGCCGCACCTCGACGCACGCGCGCGGATATGCCGCGCGCACGGCGCCCGCAATCCCATCGCTGTGCCCCTCCACGAGGTTGATATACAACTGTGTAACATCCGGAAACCGGTCGATCATAGCGCGGACCTCGTCCCAGAGGTCGGGATAGAACAGGTGCACAGCGATCCCTGTCCGCGGGAGGGCGCCGGGCGGAGCGGCGCTTTCGTCCAGCAGCAGCACCGGCAGCAGGGGAACGCCCAGCCTTCCCTCCCTCCGCCCGGACAGCACGTAATGCAAAAAGGGCCGCGTCGCATACACGGCAGGCGGATCCCGGGGCTCCATGTATTTCACATCCTGGTTCGTGGCAAGGTAGTAGCCGGGGTCGAAATCCCCGCGCGGCTTGCGTCCTTGCGCCTCCCCCATGTGGATGTAATGCCTCACGGGATCGATCCCCGCCTCCTTCACATCGGGATACTGCGAAAGGTAAAACTCCCGGTCGAAATACGGCGTGATGACCTCCCGGATTTCTTCCGCGAACGACCGGACGCCGTCGCGACACTCCCGTTTCCCGCAAGTTACGTAATGGTAAAATGGATGTTGGGAGGGCGCGACCTCCAGCGGGTCCGTGGAAATGCCCTGTTTCAAATCCGGGTTCGCCGCAAGGTAATACGCGGGATTGAAATCCGCGCGCGGCGAGCGGCCCTCGCGCTCCCCATGCCGGTGGTAATGCAACAGCGGGTCGACGCCTTGCGCGGCGACATCGGCATTGGAAGCGAGGTAATAACCGGCATCGAACGAAGGGGCCAGCGTGGCAAGGATTCGCAATTCCGCCCCGAACCGCCTGAAGTAGCGGCGGACGGCCACGGCATCCTTCCCGCGCGCGGAGAAGAGCGCCTGCAATTGCGGAAGCTGTTCGTTCCCCACGGCCAGCACGCCAAGCCCGTGCTCATGGTGGAATTCAAACGAGGGATGGCGTTTCTTCAATTCGTCCCAGAGCTGGTGGACGCCAAATCCCCCCGCGCGCTCGGCGGTGTCGTGAAAAAGCACCACGGCGCGCGCGGATAATTTCGGCAGCCATGTCTCGAAATCGTGTTTTACATCCTCGAAAAAATGGCGGCCATCAATGTGGAGCAAGTCGATGGAAGCATTGGGAAAAAGCGCCACGGCCTCGTCGAAGGCGCTGCCGATGAGTTCCGAAAAGGAGCCGTAGAGCGGGTCGTGATAAGCGCGGAGTTCGGCCTCGATGGAGGAATCGTAAAAGCCGGCATGCTCGTCGCCTTTGAAGGCATCGATGCCGAAGCAGCGCGCGTCAAGGCGGAGTTCCGCCACCGCCTGGCAGAAAGCGCAATAGGAACTGCCGGTATGCACGCCGAGCTCGACGAT
Organism: Chthoniobacteraceae bacterium; assembly: GCA_035550335.1. Taxonomy (GTDB): domain Bacteria; phylum Verrucomicrobiota; class Verrucomicrobiia; order Chthoniobacterales; family Chthoniobacteraceae; genus DASZPK01. The sequence goes on from DASZPK010000282.1 coordinate 1,454, forward strand.
GGTCGATGGCCGGTGGTGTTCGACCAGCCAGAAGGCAAAGGGAATGTGCGCGACCCATGCGCTCGCATCGAGCAGACGCCGGGGTATTCCCGGGACCTGCGACCCGGGGGAAAGAATCGTACTGATTGCGACCGTGGCGCCGTCCATTTTCCTTCTATATACACGGTACCGCCACGGGCACAATAACACGCTGTCCCGCTTGACAGCCGGGATCCCGGCCCTATCATCCCGCCATGCGCCACGCAGCGGCAATCATCGGCAAATGGCTCGTCATCGCGGCCATGTTTTCCGCATTCGGCGGCCATTGGATGCTGCTGCAATCCGTGGCTTGGACGACGATGGTGATTGACAATGTCAAACACGCGTCGCTGGGCGAGGCGCTGGAACGGACTTTCGACGGCCAGCACCCGTGCGCGCTCTGCAAAACGATCGCCAAGGAGCGGCAGTCGCAGAAGGAACAGGATCTGTTCGCGACCTTCGGGAAGATCAATCTTTTCTATGAGTGCATGCGGATTGTGGTGGTCTCCCCGCGCCCGTGCATGGAATTGAGCGCGTGGGAATGTTTTGCGCCGCAGCGCGGGGATAAACCGCTCCTGCGGCCGCCACGCTTGCGGATGGCAGCCTGATTTCCCAGGCGCCACAGCATCCATTGCCGGGCGCGGCTGTCGAGGCGCCGAAGCCAGCCTTGGCGCAACCATGCCGCTGCACGTGCGGCGGGACCGGCATTTCCCATCGGCGTTTTTTCCCAATCAAACGAGCCGGGCACAGTGACGTCCCGGTAAAAAAAATCAATCCAATATCAATTTATGACTGTTAAAAAAAATAAATTCGCAATCTTGAACTTCAAGAGCCGGTTCCTTACCCGGCTGATCGGGCGCATCGCCGGGGCTGCGATGCTTCTCACCATGACCTTGGCCGCCCGTACCGCCATGGCATGCGCGTGCGGGTGCGGCGTGTTCGACGTGGGCACCGCCTCCATGCTCCCCACGGGGGCGGGCGGGATGGCTTATCTCGAATACGATTACCAGAGCCAGAGCATCGACTGGCGCGGAAGCTCGCGAGGGGGGTTTGCGGATAATGGCGACAAGTCCATCAGGACGGACTTCGTGATGGCCGGGTTCCAATACATGTTCAACCGCAGTTGGGGAGTGGAAGTCCAGATTCCTTACGACTACCGGCACTTCACCACCACCGGTGGAGCGAGCGGCGACGACATAGTCACGAACAACTGGGGGACGCTGGGGGACATCCGCATCACGGGGATTTACACTGGCATCCTGCCCGATATGTCCCTCGGGCTCGAGCTGGGAGTCAAGCTCCCCACGGGCAGCTACTCCCACGAAGACGTGTATAACGACATCGACCGCGACAGCGAACTCGGCACAGGCAGCACCGATGTGCTCATGGGGGCGTACTACCGTGGAAATTTCGGCAACTCCGGGTTTTCATGGTACGCCCAGACACTGGCCGACCTGCCCGTGCTCATCCAGGAAGAATATCGTCCCGG
>DASZPK010000283.1:0-6176 GCA_035550335.1 Chthoniobacteraceae bacterium
GCTCACGCCAATTGATGATCTACGAACCCCGCATGGCCCTCGCGAAACAGATGGAGGAAACGCTGCGCAAGACCGGCCTCACGCTCGGCATCCAGTCCAGCCCGCCACCGTGGCCGATGGCGAAATAGAGGCTTGTCATTCCACGCGCCAGCGGGGAATCTCGCGGCTTTTGGCAGCAACGCCGCCCATGCAAAACATTTTCAGCCCCACGAACAGCAAGAGGCTCACGTTTTTCTACCGCCTCTCCAGCACGATCGCCCTCTGGACGGTCGCGCTCTGGATCATTTTCTCGGGGTATGAGTTCGGGTTTTTCCTGTTGATCGGGACCATCGGAATGGTGGCGCTGTGGGAGTTTTACACGATGCTCGACAACAAAAAGCTCCCGAATTTCAAGATCATCGGGATGATTTGCGGCGGCATTTTCATCTGCGGCAGCTTTTATTACTTCAGCCGCGCGGGGAGCATGCAGTCGTACGATTTCGAGGCGGCGGTGCTCGTGGTTTTCATGCTGGTGGTTTTTGCGCGGCAGATGTTCCAACTCACGCGCGACATCTCCCCGCTGGAGACGATGGCCTTCACGCTTTTCGGCCTGCTCTACGTGCTCTGGCTTTTCAATTTCACCACGAAGATCGTCTACGTGGCGCCGCGCGTGGATGGGAGGGTCGCCGGACAGTTTTACGTACTTTATCTCATCGTGGTGACGAAATTCAGCGACATGGGGGCGTATGTCACCGGCAGCCTTTTCGGCAAGCACCTGCTCATCCCGCACATCAGCCCGAAAAAAACGTGGGAGGGATTTTTTGGCGCGCTCGCGTTTTCGCTCATGGGGAGCTACGCGCTGCGGGCGATCATGTCCACGAAGCTGGCGCTCATCAGCTACCTCGACGCCACGGCGCTCGGGCTCGTGCTCGGGTTTGCGGCAATCATCGGCGACCTCGCGGAATCGATCATCAAGCGGAGTTGCGATGTGAAGGACTCGGGCCACGTGCTGCCGGGGATCGGCGGGACGCTTGATTTGATCGACAGCCTGCTTTTTACAGCGCCGCTGCTGTTTTTCTACATGCAGCTCGTCATGGGGGTGAAATGAGAAAACGGCGCGTAGTGGTATTGGGGGCGACGGGTTCCATCGGCGAGAGCGCGCGGAAGGTCGCGCACGATATTCCCGACCGGATGGAGATCGTGGGAATGTCGGGGCATTCCAACATGGACAAGCTGCGCGAAGTCGCGGCGAAGGATTTTCCGAATGCGAAACTCGCGTGCTCGAGCGGCTCGGATGGCGTCGACCGCCTCGTGGAACTCGCCACGCTCCCCGAGGCGGACATGGTTCTCATCGCCATCGTCGGCACGGGCGGCCTGCGTCCCGCGCTCGCGGCAATCGAGGCGGGGAAGGATATCGCCGTCGCCAGCAAGGAAATCCTCGTGATGGCCGGCGAGAACGTGATGGGCGCCGCCCGCCGCAAAGGGGTGAAAGTGCTTCCAGTCGACAGCGAGCACAACGCGATTTTCCAATGCCTCGAAAACCGCAACCCCGCCGAGGTGCGGCGTCTCATCCTTACGGCGTCGGGCGGGCCATTCCGGAAATTGCCCGCGGATAAACTCGCGGAGGTGACAATAGAGGAGGCGCTCAAGCACCCTACCTGGAACATGGGAGCGAAGATCACGATCGATTCCGCTACGCTTTTCAACAAGGGGCTGGAAATGATCGAGGCGCGCTGGCTTTTCGACGTGGAGATGTCCCGCGTGGAGGTGGTCGTGCATCCGCAGAGCATCGTGCATTCCATGGTGGAGTTTGTGGATGCCTCGGTGCTCGCGCAGCTTTCGCACTCGGATATGTGTTTCCCGATTCAATACGCCGTGACCTGGCCCGACCGCGTGCCGAACACGCTGCGCCCGCTCGATTTCGCGAAGGTCGCCAGGCTCGATTTCGAGACGCCGCGCTACGACGATTTCCCCGCCCTGAATCTTGCGCGTCACGCCGGCGAGACCGGCGGCACGCTTCCCGCGGTGATGAACGCCGCCAACGAAATCGCCGTCGCCGCATTCCTCGCCCGAAAAACCCCCTTCCCCGGCATCTGGAATACAGTGTCGCGGGTGATGAATGAGCATGCTGCCGTTGCGCACGCCGGGCTCGATGTTATACTGGAAGCGGACGCCTGGGCCCGAAAACGCGCCGGGGAGTTGATTTAAGCCAAGTTTTATATGGACCAAGTTTTTACCTGCCTGAAATACGCCTGGATTTTCATCGAGGTGCTCCTGGTTTTCAACACGATGATCCTCGTGCATGAGATAGGGCATTTCCTCGCCGCAAAATGGCGCGGACTGGTGGTCGAGGAACTCGGCATCTGGTTCGGCAAACCGCTCTGGCGCAAAAAAATCAACGGCGTCTATTACAGCTTCGGCACGATCCCGTTCGGTGGGTTCGTAAAATTGCCGCAGATGGTCGATATGACCGCGGTGGAGGGCAAGACCGAATCGAATACCGAGGAGTTGCCCAAGATTTCGCCGTTGGACAAAATCATCGTGGCCTTCGCCGGGCCGCTGTTCAGCTTCGGGCTGGCGTGTGTGTTTGCGGTTGCGGTTTGGCAGGCGGGACGGCCCGTGAGTGAACCGGAGCGGACGAACATTGTCGGCTACGTGATGCCCGATGGGCCTGCTGACCTCGCGGGCATCAAGCCTGGCGATGAGATTTTGGAAGTGGATGGCCATCCGGTGTCGCGTTTTGGCGGGATGGGGCACGACAGCATCATCTGGCGTGTGGTGCGCAGCGAGGGGCCGACAGTGGAGGTTAAGGTTCTCCGCGACGAGAACGGCCAAAGGATACCCCTTACGTTTAACGCCAAGCCGGACGAGCCCCATAAAGAGCACTGGTACAGCCGCGGCAGCTTGCGCATGCTCGAAATGGCACCGCGTCGCACCTTGATAGTCGTTTCGGTCGATCCCGGATCGGCCGGGGAAAAAGCCGGCCTCAAACCGGACGACCAAATCCAGGCGATCAACGGCCACAAGCTTTTTGAATACGAGGGGATTGCCGATTACATGAAGGACGACCAGAGCGGCAAATACGAGTTGACCGTAAAGCGGGGCGACCAGACCCTCCAGCTTCCGTTCACGCCCGGCGGCGTAAAAGTCGTCGGGGTTCCCGATTACCCAAACAGCCCCGCCAAGGCGGCCGGTTTGCAAAAGGGCGACATCATCACCGCGATTGATGGCAAAAGCCTGCCCGGCACCTCTGCGATGAAGGATTACGTGCAGAAGCACGGCAATACCGAGATCGCGCTCGACGTGACCCGCGACGGCAAATCGATGACGATCAAGATCACCCCGCGAGTGCCGGAAACCGCGCCCGACGGCCTGCACAAGGCGATGACCGGCATCGAATGGATGGATGATGACGGCATTGCTTTCGACGGCGATGGCATCATGAAGTCCGACAACCCCACTCCCCTAGAGCAGATCCACGCCAGCGTATCGATGATCGTTGATACCTTTGGCGCGGTGTTCTCGCCGAAATCGAAGATCGGGTTCCAGCAAATGGGCGGCCCGGTGATGATGATGCGCGCCTATTTCACCATGCTCGCCATGCCCGGCGGCTGGAAGCTGGCGCTCTGGTTCAGCGTGATCCTCAACGTGAACCTCGCGCTGTTAAACATGCTCCCAATCCCGGTGCTCGACGGCGGCCACATTTTACTAGCGATCATCGAGGCGGTGCGGCACCGGCCGGTGAACATCAAGGTGCTCGAAATCATCCAAGGGACTTGCGCCGTGGCGATCATTGGGTTCATGGTCATGATCATGTTTTTCGATGTGCAGGACCTTCCGTTCGTGCCCAAACCTCCGCCGCCGATTATTTTCCCTGCCAGCCATCAGCAATGAAATACTGCGACAATCCGTTTTCCTATAAACGCCGCGCTTCGCGCGTGGCGAAGGTGGGCAAGGTGGCCGTGGGGGGCGACAACCCGGTGCGCGTGCAATCGATGATCACCTGCGACACGATGGACACCGCGGCGAGCATCGGGCAGACGCTCGACCTCGCGAAGGTCGGGTGCGAGATCGTGCGCATCACCGCGCCGACCGTGAAGGACGCGGCGAATTTGCAGGCCATCAAGGCCGGCCTGCTCGCGCAGGGATGCGACGTGCCGATCGTGGCCGACATCCATTTCAAGCCCGAGGCGGCGATGGAAGCGGCGAAGTGGGTGGAGAAAGTGCGGGTGAACCCGGGCAATTACGCCGACTCGAAAAAATTCAAGATCATCGAATACACCGACGAGCAGTACGCCGCCGAGCTGGAGCGCATCCGGGAGCGGTTCACGCCGCTCGTGGAGGCGTGCAAGGCGCGCGGAATCGCGATGCGCATCGGCACGAACCACGGGAGCCTGAGCGACCGCATCATGAACCGCTACGGCGACACGCCGCTCGGCATGGTGGAGAGCGCGCTGGAATTCGCCCGCATCGCGCGTGGGCTCGATTACCACGATTTCGTTTTCTCGATGAAATCGAGCAATCCGAAGGTGATGATCGAAGCCTACCGCCTCCTCGTGGCGCGCCTTGCGCAGGAAGGGCCGGATTGGAATTACCCGATCCATCTCGGCGTGACCGAGGCGGGCGACGGCGAGGATGGGCGCATCAAGAGCGCCATCGGCATCGGCTCGCTTTTGAATGACGGCATCGGCGACACAATCCGCGTCTCGCTCACCGAGGACAGCGTGCACGAAATCCCCGTGGCCGCGGCGCTCGTGAAAAACATCGCGCGCAACACCTCATCCGCGCCGGTGGCGAACAGCGAAGTGGCGCTGACCTACGATCCCTTCACCTACAAACGTCGCGAGACGCACACCATTGAGCGCGAAGGAGTGAGGCTCGGCGGTGAGGAACTCGTGCGCGTGCTGATCCGGCGGGAGAATTTCGAAAAGATCGCGCACAAGGTCGACAAGATGGGCGATTACAAGCCCGAAATCGTTTACGAGCACGCGCAGATCAAGGAAATCGACCCGCGCGATGACGCGACGATTTCGCTCCTCAACGAAAGCCGCGAAGACCATTTCGTGACCGTGAAGGATGGCATCGGCCTGCCCGTGATCGCCGCATTCCGCCTGCTCGCCTCGAAGCTCGACGCGCGCCACCCGATCCTGCTCAAGGACACGCTCACCCCCTCCACCGACCCGAACGCCGATTTCCTTCCCACGCTCCTCACCGCCGCTACGAACATCGGCTCGCTCCTCTGCGACGGCATCGGCGATGCGGTGCTTGTGCAGGGCGAGCACGGCCCCGGCCAGGCGCTGCGACTGAGCTACAACATCCTGCAGGCCGCCGGCTCGCGCATTTTCAAGACTGATTACGTCGCCTGCCCGAGCTGCGGGCGCACGCTTTTCAACCTGCAAACCACGACCGCCAAAATCAAGGAAGCCACCCTCCACCTCAAGGGGGTTAAAATCGCGATCATGGGCTGCATCGTCAACGGCCCCGGCGAAATGGCCGACGCCGATTTCGGCTACGTGGGCGGCGCGCCCGGCAAGGTGAATTTGTACGTTGGTAAAACACCCGTTAAATTCAACATTCCCGAAGCCGAGGCCGTGGACCGCCTGAAAGATCTCATCCGCGAGCACGGGAAATGGGTCGAACCGGAGCCGGCCCAGCCGGCGGCGGTGTAATTTTCAAGCGGGCAATTCGCTTCGCTGACGGCGTGTCGCGCCAAACAGCGCGCACCCTTCCTGCTGCTGGCAGGGAAAGCCTCCCGGCTGTCCCAAATTTCGGATTGGCCGCACCAATCGTTTCGCGATCTCGACATTCGTAAATACAAAGTTTAAAACCCGCGCATGCTGCAACCGAAACAGGATGTTGAAACAGTCAAGCCCGACGGCTCTCCCGTCGCGCCGTTGATTCACGGTGTCGTCATCACGCCTGCAACCACCCACGTGGATGGCCGCGGGACGTTGTGCGAAATCCTCAACGACCGGGTGCATCCCGCGCCGATCGTTTACGTTTACCAATTCACGATCCGGCCGGGAATGATCAAGGGGTGGCACGTCCACCGCCTGCACGACGACCGGATTTTTGTGAGCCAGGGGACACTCAAAGTGGTGCTTTACGACGACCGCAAGGATTCGCCGACCTACGGGATGGTGAACGAAATTCACCGCTCGGAATACCAGCGCAACTTGATGGTGATTCCGGCGCAT
>DASZPK010000284.1:0-1991 GCA_035550335.1 Chthoniobacteraceae bacterium
TGACGAACAGTGCATGCGCGAAATCGACCAAGCCATTGCATGGGGCAAACAATACGGAATCCACATCAATCTCAATTTCCATCGCGGCCCCGGCTATTGCGTGAACCCGCCCAAGGAACCGGGCGACCTGTGGAGCGATCCGGCAAGCCAGGCGCAATTTGCCCGGCATTGGGGGATTTTTGCAAAACGCCACGCCGGCATACCCGCGAAGCAGCTCAGTTTCGACCTCATCAACGAACCGCCCGCCCTCGACGGCGCAAAATACGCCGCCGCGCTCAGGCCGGCTATCGAGACGATCCGCGCGGCAGACGCCAACCGGCTCATCATCGCCGACGGCGTCTCATGGGGCGGCACGCCGGTGGAGGAATTGGTGCCGCTGGGCGTCGCGCAGAGCACGCGCGGCTACGCTCCGATGGAGGTGAGCCATTACCAGGCGTCGTGGATCAACGGCGCCGACAAAATGCCGCCGCCCGTATGGCCGATTCCCGCGGGGCTCAACAATTATTTGTTCGGCGCCGAAAAGCCGGACCTCAAAAGCCCGCTCACGCTGCAAGTCCAGTGCCCGCAAGCGACGCCTTTCACGCTCCATGTGGATCACGTCTCGCACGAAGCCGCGCTCGTGGTGAAGGCCGACGGCGCGGTGGTTTTTCAGCATGCGTTCAAGCCCGGTCCCGGAGAGGGCGAGTGGAAGAAATCCGAGGCAAACCGCTGGGGAAGCTTCGACGCCGACTATGACAGCGACTACACCGCCACGATTCCCGCTGGCACGAAGGAAATCCAAGTGAGCGTCGAACAGGGCGACTGGCTGCGCTTTTCGTCAGCGCGCCTCGGTGCCACGTTGATTCAGGCGACGAGCCACGATTGGGGCGTGAAGCAGGAAACTTTCACCGTGGACGCAAATGGCGCGCACGCCGCCAACAAGCGCTTCATCCAAAGCAAGGAGACGCTCTGGGACCAGCGCATCAAGCCGTGGCTCGCTCTCGCGGCGAAAGGCGTGGGCATCCACGTCGGCGAATGGGGCGCATTCAACCACACGCCGCACGACGTGGCGCTCGCATGGATGCGCGATTGCCTCGATAACTGGCGCACCGCCGGCTTCGGCTGGGCACTTTGGAATTTCCGCGGCTCCTTCGGCATCCTCGACAGCGGGCGCAAGGATATGGACTACGAAAATTTCGAAGGCCACCAACTCGACCGAAAAATGCTCGATCTGCTCCGCGCATCGTAAGCCGAAAAATCCGCGTTTTTCCTAATTTGCAGCCTTGCGCAAATTGCCGTGATGCGTGACTGTGTCACCCCTCCCAGATAAACCATACAAGCCATGCAAAAAACATTCGCGGCGGTCGCCGTCGCCCTCATCACCATCGCCCTGTTCCCGGCGGAAATCTTTTCGCAAACCCCGCAACCCTCGCCCGCAGCGAAATCGACGCCGGCCCCGGCGGTCGCATCCCCGAGCCCGACACCCGATTATTCCTCGATGCCCCCGGCGAAAATCATCGACAAATTGCAGCAGCAAATCATCAACTGGCAGGACGACATCATTAATGGAATCCAGGCCGAGATCATCCTCGGCAATCTCTACCGGGCGATTGCCACGGGCGCGGTCGATACCGACAATGGAAAGGTAAAGGACCAGAAACTCCTCGATCTCCTTTCCAAATACGGGATCAGCGTCGGCACCAAGGGCGGGGCCAAGCTCAACACCCCCGCCACCACGCTCTCCTTCCCCATCGACGCGCCGGAACTCGTGCCGATGATCGAGGTCAAATCGGGCGCCAGCCGCGAGGAAAAAGCCCGCATCGTGCAACTCTTGGAAAAGGAGCATGAACTCGTCGACCGCGCCAACGGCTACAAAAAGATCATGTCCAATCTGCAATACCTCGCAGTCGACCTGCTGGAACTCGGCAAAACCGACGACGCCGCGCAAGGCATCATCGACAAAGCCGGACTCAAATTACACGTCCCCTCCCCGTCGCCGTCCCCCTCGCCCA
>DASZPK010000285.1:0-4263 GCA_035550335.1 Chthoniobacteraceae bacterium
GGGGCTTGGGCGGAAGCGATCCGCGGCGTGGCGCAGAGAGCGAGGAGGATTGCAAATACGGGGAGGAATGGTTTCATAGGGATAGCTCCGGCGGTGGCGGGGTTTTGTCAAGGAAACCGCGGCGCGAATGAAAGGAATGCAACGATGAAGAACAGCTCTTTTACGATTGTTTTATTGTTATTTTACACCCTCGCCGCGATGGATGCGCGCGGGCAGACGCCATCGGCATCGCCAACCCCATCGCCGGCGGCGCAGCCGCAGGTCGAGACCCTCGTGATGATCCGCCACGGTGAGAAACCGGCGGGCGACCTCGGGCAGTTGACGTTCCAAGGGCTCAATCGCGCGCTGGCGCTGCCGGATGTGCTCATCAAGAAATACGGGAAGGCCGATTTCGTTTTCGCGCCCGGCACGCGGACCGATGTGACTCGCGATGGAAATTCGTATTCCTACATCCGCCCGCTCATCACCATCGAGCCGACGGCGATCCGGCTGGGGCTGCCGGTGAACGCGGAGTTTGCGTTCGACGAGATCGCTCCGCTGCAAAAGGAGTTGCTCTCGCCGCGCTACGCGAACGCGCTCATCTTCGTGGCATGGGAGCATATCAAGCTCGACCTGCTGGTGAAAAACACGGTCAGGGACCTCGGGGGCGACCCCAATGCAGTGCCCGAATGGCCCGGGAAGGATTTCGACAGCATCTTCGTGTTGAAAATCCGCACCGAGGGCGGGAAGCGGACGGTGACATTCCAGCACGACCAGGAAGGGCTCGACGGCATGAGCACGCAGGAGCCGGTGGCGATGCCCGCTGCGAAATGATTTGGGAAAAGGACGAGGGGGATTTTTCATTCATCCAAAATCCTGGGTATTTTGGATGAATGAAAAATCATCCCGGGCACGCGGAAGGAGTGCGTGCGAGCGATGGGAGGGCAGCTACAAGGACTGAAATCGCAACGCGATTTCAGTACGCGCCCATCCATCGCCATATCCATTATATTTTAATGAATTGGGCTTCGCGTTTCTTGATTTTCCCCGGCGACCAGCACGGGTTCGCTGATTCTTATTATTAGAAAACCCTGGGTTTGGTAATAATAAGAAAGCCATTTTCCCAATGGCCATGTGTATTAACGAATACCGGCGGACTCTATCATGGCTCACGGCACCTTGTCAAGCTTCCTGTGATTTTGACAACCCCACAGCGAACCTGTCCGGTTTCACCGATTATTATTATGAACGAAACCCAAGAAATGATTCATAATAATAATGGCCGCCCGGCTCAATCCAACGCCTGCAGGTCCGCCGGGAGCACGCCCATCTGGATGAGGAGTGAGCAGGTGTCCCATTGGCCCCAGCTCTCGGCGATTTTGCCGTTCTCGATGCGGTCGATGGCGATGCCGGAGACTTTGTAGTGGTGCGAATTGGCGGGCATGTGCAAAAACTTGCCGGCGGTGTGGGTGCCTTCGGCCATGTAGCGGGTGATCACTTTGTCGCCGGAAACCATTTGCTCCTCGATCTCGATGGTGAGGTCGGGGCACGAGACCCGGTAGCTCTGGATGATCTGGACCGCTCCGGCCACCCCGCGTTTCCAGCCGCCGGGAGGGCATGGGACGATATGGTTCACGAAGTCGCGGGTAAATAGCTGGCCGAGCTCGACATCGGCGGCGTCCCAAATACCGGGCTTGGCATGGCTCGGATCGGCCACCGTCCCGCTCAAGACATCCTCAAACCAGCGGCGCACGAGGTCGCACATCCGCGAAGGGGACAGCCCGGAACGGGCATCCTCCCCACCCGGCTTCGTGTTACGAATCGGCTGCTCTTTAAATGCTGATCCCATATTTCCCTTACTGCAAAAGCAGAAATCGAACCCGGGATGATGGAAAATATGGCCGTTATGAGTTCGTCAAATAAACGCCAGTACAAGGCCATGCGCCGCAATGGCTTCCAATTCCCCGTCTTCCCTTCAATTCCCGCGTTACTTGGGCGAAACGACATCCACGCTTTGCTCGACGAACAGGGTGTGCACGTGGTGGTTCGAATGGCCGAGGAAATTCAGTTCGTCCTTGAGCACCGCCTCCAACTCGGGAGTGCCCTGCACCTTGAAAAGGCTCTCCTGCGATTCCCACCAGGTCTCCACGATGCCGTCGATCGGCTCATCCGGGTTCTCATACTCCCCGCGCGGCACGGAAGTGACGTGGTGCTGGGTATATTTGACGATCCCGGGGAGCTTGGCCACGAGGGGGGCATGGACGTTTTTCCAATAGTCGCGGAATTCCTGAACAGTCATTCCCTGTTTTCTGCGGAGGGCAACGAAACATTTGACCATAGGACGGGAGTTTTAGAGGGAGGTCGGGAGCGTTTACAAGCCAATTCGAGAGCCCGCGCATCCACGGCAGCGCGATGCAAAAAGAGCGCCTTGATTTACCATAAGCTCCGTTCACGAATCGCTGTAGCGTGCGGTGTCCTCACCGCAGGAAGGGCGCACCGCCACGAAGAATCTCCGCAGCGGCGTCCACAGCCTTTCGCTGGGGACAGCGAACGCTACAATTTTCCGGCCGTACGCTTTTCAATTAGGCTCTGCAAAAGTAATTTGCAAACGCCGAACCAGCGGGTAATAAGGCGGCATGCCCAGCTCGATTTCTGACCTGCTGCAGGAAGACCAGATCACGCTCGATCTCCGCGACCAGACGCAGTCCGGCGCGTTGCGCGAATTGGTCGATCTCTTCGGCAACAACCCCGCCGTAAAGGACCTGAACGCGCTCCACGAAGCGCTCGTCGCGCGCGAAAAAGCGACCTCGACCGTGGTGGGCAACGGTGTCGCCTTCCCCCACGCCCGCACCGACGTGGTGGATAAAATCGTGCTCGCCGTGGGGCGGAGCGCAGCCGGCGTGAAATTCGAGAGCAGCCCCGATCCGGTGCATTTGATTTTCATGATCGGCACGCCAAAGGCGCAGATCAGCGATTACCTGGTCTGCATCGGCTCGCTGGCGCGTTTCGTGAAGGACAAGGAAGTCTGCGCCCGCCTCATGGAGGCGAAGACGCCGGCGGAGTTTATTGCGGTGCTGCGGCCGTAGAGCGCTCTAATAATCGTAGCTCGCAGGGCGCTGCAGGATGCGCTTGCTGCGAACCGCAGCTATGACCGGTGCCTCGGCAATTGCGTCCGAGACGTTCGTCCTGACCATCACAGTGCCTGCGGCAAAATCGTGGAGGAGACGCCGTCTCCTGCTGCACAAAAGCAGGAGCACCGCCAGCGCGAGCCAGAAGCCCAGCAGCCAATCCTTGATATCCAGAATGAAAAGCGCAAGCGGTGCAACCGAACGCACATCATCCGCATAATCCTGCACCAGTATGAGGCACGCGAGCACCGAAAGCAAAACACCAAATGTCGGAAGCGCGAAGACGAAAAGTCTAACGACAGCCTGTTTTGTGGAAATGGGCCCCAGCGTGCGCACATCGACAACCCTGAGGTTGAATATTCTTTCGCCAAGCGTGCGCCCATATTTTGCATGCATCACCACGATGTAAATCATCAGGACTGCCATGATTTCCGTCAAATCAGCGAGATATCCCATGCGGCGGCTTTGATGCCCGGCGAAATACAAGTTCGCTTGGACATCGAGCAGCCAGAAAAGACTTGCATCGAACATCACCGCGCAATACCTCGCCCAGATTGTGCGGTAGCGTTTGCTGAACGGCAAAATCCGTTTCCGCGTGCGAACCCACGTCAGCAGCAAAATCATCGCGAACAGCGCTTGCGCCATGCAACGCGTGATGAACGAGCTTTCAGGGATTGCATTCAGATGGAATTTTTTCGAGATATTCTCGAGCCATTCCAGCCTTCCCTTCGGCCCCTCACCATCCCGCGCGGCGACCTTCAAACCGTATTTTTCCATGAACCACCGGTTCGGGTCCCTGTCTATTACATCCAAGGCAAGATCGATGCGCCGTTGCCGGTCCTGCACGAGGGAGGGATTCCATTGTGGATAATTCTGATGAATGTCCCAAAGTATTTTCTCCGCGTCCTTAAAATCATCCTTGGCGATTTCGGTTTGGTAAGCCACCTCCCCTTTCATGATCAAAGCATTGGCATCACGCATCATCGCGTCGGGGGTATCCTGTCTGGGCGGTTGGTCAGCGGAAAAACAAACCGTGTTTGCGAAAAAAAACAGAAAGGATAAAACCGCGAAGGCTGTAACGCCGGGAGCACGCATTTTAACCGGTGATTCCACGGGTTTAAACCATGTCCGTTGGGGCTGTGAAAGTCGAGTCCAT
>DASZPK010000286.1:0-8315 GCA_035550335.1 Chthoniobacteraceae bacterium
ACGGACGGGGAATCCGGGCTGTCCACCAGCCGGCGGTTGGGCACCGGGAGGCGGGGTATGGACGACCGGAGGCGGAGTGTGAACCACCGGCGGAGGCGTATGGACCACCGGCGGAGGGGTCGGTTTTGGAGGAGGCGTCTGCTGGCTGCGGGCTGCTGCCGCAGCAGCGGCCGCGGCCTTTTCCTGCTGGAGTTTGATCGCCTCCGCGTTCGGATTCACGGTCGGCCTCGCCGATGGCGTCGGCAGCGGTGTATGGAGCACGCCAGGGTTGGGCGTAAACTTCGGATGCGGTGTCGGCGTGGCCGGAGGCTCACCCCCGCCAGGACCCGGAGTGACCAACGGTTTCAAGCGCGGTTTGCCGCTGGGCGAAGGCACGGGCGTGGCGACGGCGGCTGTGGCCGCCGGGCTGGCGGCAGGGTTCGCCGGCGGAGTCGGTTTGCCACCGGGGGGCGTGGGTCTGCCAAAACGAGGTGTGGGTTTGCCTCCGGGAGGAGTGGGTGTGGCCGCGGCGGGGCTGCCGTTCGGCCCGGGCGTGGCTTCGGGAGGCGTGGGTCTGCCGGGTTTTCTCCCGGGCGTTGCCTTTCCTCCAGGCGACCCACCGGGGGACGGTGCCGGCGTGGCGCTGCCCTTCGGAATGACTGCGAGTGCCTGCGGCGAGACTGGCGTGGCGGGGCTGTTAATCTTGATCCCCTTGGTCTGCGCCTTGATGTTGGTCTGGAGTTGCTGCTTCTGCTTCGGATCGACGCCCGCCCATCCCTTTGTAATGACCGGTTTTTCGATGACCTTGGCGACTTTTTCGGGTTTGAACTGCTTTTTCGGCGCCACGATCACCGGCGCGGAGACAAACAACTGGTTGCCCTGCGCCTTGGCGAGCATCCCTTTCGGCCCGTTCTGGCGGAACATCTTCGGATCGGTCTGCCGCACGAGGTGGAGTGTCGGGATGGGATGCGTCACGCGCTTGGCGAAGAAGCTGTAGCCCGGCCCGCCATTATACACGGTGTTATTGTTATTTACGATATTCGTGATGTTGACCGTGTTGTTAAGAATCAGGACATTGCGGGTGCGCGGGATGAGGACCTTCACCATCACGGGCGCGCCGAAGTCGCTCGAGCGGCAGAAAGTGTAGCAGCCGGGGCCGATATCGAACGCCGCATCCACCCATCTGCCCACTCCGATATCCGCGCGGAACTGGGCCTCGGGCGGGAGCGGCGCCCAGCCGATGAACGAAACGCTGGCGGGTGCGTTCAGGTCGCGCGTCACGCGCCAGGAGACCCATGCCGGCCCCCATTGGTAATCGGGCACCCAGACCCAGCCGACATCCTGCACTTGCGCCCAGCGGCCATAGTGGTAGGTGATCCAGCCGAAGTCCTCATAGGAAACCCAGGTCCAGCCGGCGTCGGTGTAGGCCCAATAGCCATCGGTGTAAGGCTGCCAGTTCGGGTCGCTCGCGGCCGCGTTGGGCTGGAACACGTAGCCGTAGGGATCGATTTGGAGCCATTGCCCCTGGTCCTGGAGCGCATTGTAGAAATAATCGAAGGAAGGCGAGGAATCATCGCCGGTGTCTGTGTCCGTGCCTACCGTGGTGGTATCCGGCTCTTGGGTGGTGGTGTCGTCCTGCGCGCGCAGTTGTCCGGCGGAGAGCGCGGCTGCGAGCGTGAGGAAAGACGCGGTGAGCAGAATTCGGAATGATTTCATAGTGGTGGTGTGGGATTTGATGAATTAGACCGCCGGGCGGGGGAATTCATTCATTGGATTTGGCAACACTTGTAAAATTTTTGTGGCGCTTGGCAAAGCAAAACTTCGCGGCTAGTCTCGCCTGATGCGCTCCACAGGAATGAATCGGCTGCCGGGCATTATTGCGCTTTTGTTATTCGTGATCTTTTGCGCCGGCTGCGCCCGCAAGGCGCACGACGAGCTGGTCGTGGGCATGGATTTGAGCTACCCGCCCTTTGAAAAATCCGACACCAGCGGCAACCCCTCCGGTGTGAGCGTGGACCTCGCCAACGCGCTGGGCGAATTCCTCCACCGCAAGGTCGTGGTGCGCAACATCCGCTTCGACGGCCTCATCCCCGAGTTGAAAACCGGCGGCATCGACCTCATTATTTCCTCGATGACCGCCACGCCGAAGCGCGCGGAGGAGATCGATTTTTCCGACCCGTATTTGAAAACCGGCCTCTGCCTGCTCGTCGGCGCAAAATCGCCCGTGCAATCCATCGACGACGTGGACAAACCGGGCCGCTCCGTCGTCGTGAAAAAAGGGACCACCGGCCAGCTCTACGCCGCCGACCACATCAAAAACGCCAACGTCGTAGTCCTCGACGAGGAAGCCGCGTGCGTACTCGACGTGGTGCAGGGCAAGGAGGACGCCTTCATTTACGACCAGATGTCGACCTACCAGAATTACAAAAACAACCCCGATACCACGCGGGCGATCCTGACCCCGATTGACGAGGAGTCATGGGCCATCGGCATTAGAAAAGGGAACGATGCCTTGCGCACGCAGGTGAACCAATTCCTGGCCGATTACAAGGCGAAGGGCGGCTTCGACGCGCTCGGCGACAAATATCTCGCGGAGCAAAAAGCGGCGTTCAAGAAAATGGGGATCCCGTTTTATTTTTGAGCTTTAATCCGCCGCCCATATCTGGGCATCGCTTTTGACCACCCACTTGTAGCCGGTCCTTTCAAGAAGGTAGACGATTCCCTCCCCGACCCCGTTTGTACCCATATAGACCAACGCCTGCGTCCTGTCGGCGTTGAAACCGATGCATGATATCGAAGTAAGACCATCGACAGAAAAGCGTTTCTGAAACGCTTGCTCCACCCGCATTTCAGCGATGTGCCAATCTTCCTTGGAATGCGTGTTCTCGCTCTTAATTTGATTGACCTCTTTTTGCTCGAGAATCACGAGTTTGACACCAACCTTGGATTGCGGAGTGAGCATTGGCACATGCGTCCACTTTGGCAAAAAATCGTCGACGGTCGCATCCTCAACACCCTTTAGTTCTTTTTTGAGGAATTCGACGTATTCCTTCCCTTGTGCCACGGTAACGGGCGCCCCATACGGATTTGCATTGGGATCTGGTTTTACAATAGCTATTGTTTCCCGATTCGCATTGCTGAAAAGCACCCGGTAAACATCCAGTTCATCCGCATCCGGGGCAGTGTCAGCTGCCAACGCGCTCACGCAAAGCAAGAGCACCCCGAGCGGAAATACCGCTAGCGCTTTATGCCGGCACCGCATCCACGGGGTCGCGCGGGGCGATGTTGAACCGGGGCAGCCACTGGGCGAAGGAGGTCAGCGCCACATAGCCGAACCCGCACTGGAACAGCATCAGGAAGGGCAGCGACAGATACTGGCCATGCATCGCGGCCTTGATGACGAAATAGGTGAAGTAAATCGCGAACCCGAGCTCGACAAACGGCAGCATGGACTTGAGCGGGATGTAGCGGCTCGTGCGCCATTTGTTCGTCTTTTCCTTCTCAATGCCGTATTTCGGCGTGCGGGTGAATTCGGATTGGTGATTGAAGAGCGCCTCGATCACGGCGCGCGCGTTGTTCAGCGCCAGCCCGATGCCGAGCCCGAGGAGCAGCGGGAAAAGCAGAATTTCCTTCATCCAGCTCTTGGGATAAAGCGTGCGCTGCGCGCAGAAATAAAACACCGCCGAGGAGAGCGACGCCGCCGCGAAGATCGGGACGTCCAGCAACGCCGCGCGCCAGATGCCGTGGCCGAGCCCGTCGTTCGTGGGATTCAAAAGCACGCAGAGGAAGATGAGCAGCAGGTAGGCGAAGTTCGAGGTGAGGTGCGCCGTGGCCTCGATCTTGATATGCAGCGGCAAATCGCTCCGCCAGATGGAAGGGAGGATTTTTTTGCACGTCTGGATCGAGCCCTTCGTCCAGCGGTGCTGCTGCGACTTGAAGCCGTTCATGTCCACCGGAAGCTCCGCGGGCGTGACGAGGTCGGGCAGGAACACGAATTTCCATCCCTTGAGCTGCGCGCGGTAGCTGAGGTCGAGGTCCTCGGTCAGCGTGTCATGCTGCCAACCGCCGGAAGTCTCGATGCACGCGCGGCGCCAGAGGCCGGCGGTGCCGTTGAAATTGAAGAAGCGTCCGCTGCGGCTGCGGGCGGTCTGCTCGAGGAGCAGGTGGCCGTCCAGGAACATCGCCTGCACGCGGGTGAGGAGTGAATAGGTGCGATTGATGTGCCCCCAGCGGGTCTGGATCATGCCCACCTTCGGGTCGGTGAAATAATGCACCGTCTTCATGAGCATGTCGGGCTCGGGCACAAAATCGGCATCGAGGATGAGGATGAATTCCCCCTCGCAGGTGTTCAAACCGGCCTCGAGCGCCCCGGCTTTGTATCCCGTGCGGTCCTTGCGATGGCAGACCGCGATGTTGAATCCCTGGGCCTTGAGTTCGCCCGCGATTTTTTGTGCGACCGAGACTGTGTCGTCCGTCGAATCATCCAGCACCTGGATTTGCAAAAGTTCGCGGGGATATTCCAGCGCGCTGACCGACTTGAGAAGACGCTCGACGACGTAAAACTCGTTGTAAATCGGAAGCTGGACCGTGATTTTCGGCAGTTCCGCGAAATTCCCGGCCGGCTGCGACTTGTTTTTACGGTATTTCAAAAACAAATAGACGATCGAATAGCGGTGAAGCCCATAGATTGAGAGTCCGAGGAGCACCACCAAATAGCACATTGCCCAAATGTATTGTCCCACGCTTTCGTGCATATTATGTTGTAGAAAATTGGATGGCCCTTTTTGGCCAAATTCGGGCGGAATCATGCCCTTTTGTGGGGTAGCGTCAAGTGGAAATCTTGCTTTGTTTGTGGAAGATAGACATCTTCCCGGTATGCCTGAAAAATTCAGGATTAATTTGGATAATAGGATTTCCCGACCCGCATAAACATGACGCCTCCAGCCACAAACAGCGAAACACGCCGTTTTAACGCCGTTGCCCAAAGCTTCCTTGAAAAATCCCACGAGCTCTTCCCACAGGATGCCAGCGCGCAGGGATTGCACCAGTTCGATGGGCTTTTGGGGGAGAACACCCCTGCGATTTATTTATCTTATATCCGGCTGCTGGAAGCCACGCTCCAGGCGGTCGAGACTTTGGCGGAAACCGCTTTTTCTGGGGACGATTGGCTCGACCGCCGGGGGTTTCTGGCGATGCTGCGAAGCGACCTTTTTTTTACGCGTGATTTCGCCCATTGGCGGAGGAATCCACAGGTGCATTGCGACGCGGCGGTGAGTTCCATTTTCGACTTGGTCGTCCGCAATACCGAAAACCTGCCCAAGGCGCTCCCGAATATCGAGAGCCGCCTTGGAAAAATCCCGGCGTTCCTCGCTGCGGGCGCGGCCTGCTTGAAGGAGCCGGTGCCGCTATGGTGCAAGCTTGCGGTGCAGGCATGCGACGGCGCGGTGCTTTTCCTCGCGGAATTGCAGAATGAACTTGTGGCGATTTCCACGAACCGCCCGCGCACACGCAGGCTTTTTGAAGGAGCGATCGCCGCTTTCAAGTCGTATGCGCGCGCTGTGAAAGGCAAAAAGCCGGGGCACGCAAACGGTTTTTCCATCGGGCGCGAAAATTTTGAGTTCCTCATCCGCGAGCGGCTCGGCATGTCGCTCTCACTCCCGGAAGCCGAGGCGCAGGGACGCAAGTTGGTGGAGCAGCTCACGCGCTTGCAAAAAATCGAGGCCGCGAAACTGGGCAGGGGCAGGGCCTCGGAAATTATCGAGGCCGCCGCGGCGCGCTGGCAGCCGAAACGCCCGCTCATCGACGAATACCGCGCGGGTACCGCCGAGATGCGCCGGCGTTTTGCGCGCGCGGGGCTGCTCACTTTCCCGCGCGACGAGACGCTCAAGGTGCTCCCCGTGCCGGAATTTTTGCGCCACCAATTTCCCACCGCCGCGTACAATTCCCCCGGCTGCTACGACAAAAAACAGACCGGCATTTTCTGGGTGAACGACCTGAGCCTCATCCAGAAAGACCCCGAAAAAAAGAAAGCCGAAATCCGCCAGCACTTCGGACTCGAACTCACCTGCGCCCACGAAGCCTACCCCGGCCACCACGCGCAATTCGTCACGCAGAACCGGCATCGCAGCAAACTCCGCCGCCATTTCCACCACGCGATTTATTATGAGGGTTGGACCCTGTGGTGCGAAAAAATGTGCATCGACCACGGCATCTACGACGCCCCGCACGCCCGCCTCAGCCAGGTGAGCGACGCCCTCTGGCGCGCGTGGCGCATCATCGTCGATTGCGGCCTCCATAGCGGCGCGCTCGATTACAAGAAGGCGTGCAAGGTCCTCATGGATGGCGTCGGCTTCACCGCGGCGCGCGCGCAGGGCGATGTGAATTGGTACACCAGCGCCCCGACCGTTCCGATGAGCTACCTCCTAGGCCGCCTCGAAGTGGAAAAACTGCACGCCAAGCTCGTGGGCGAGGCCGGGTGGAGCGTGAAAAAATTCAACGACTGGATGCTCGGCTACGGCGCCGTGCCGTGGAGCTGGATCTGGCAGTCCGCCCTCACGTCGCAAAATCTTTCCATCGCGCCGCCGCGCCGGTAGATTCGTCCGCATTGAATTCCCGGCGCGCACATCCCGTCGTGCGGTTTTTCCTCGCCAGTGAAAGCGGGGAGCGGCCGCTGGCGTCGCTGCTGGTGAACTACGCCCTGGCGCTCGCTGCGCTCGGGAGTATTGTTTATATATCGTTTTACGACCTGACCTCCCGCCGCGGCTGGGGCAATGTCGTGGATTACCGGCGCTTATTCGTCGCCGGGTGGTTCGCCACCATCTGGATATCCGCCATCGCGCTCGCGGGCAGCTCCGCGCTCGGCGTGGCGCTTGCGCTGGCGCGCCGAAGCCCGGTCTTTTTCCTGCGCGACACGAGCCGCGTCTACACGGAAGTGATCCGCGGCACGCCGCTCCTCGTGCAGATTTACATTCTCTACTGGGGAATTTTCCACCGGCTCACGATCGAGAGTCCCTATATGGCCGGGGCGCTGATCCTCGCCGGGTTCCACGGCGCCTATATCGGCGAGATTGTCCGCGCGGGGATCGAAGGCATCGGCAAATCGCAACTCGATTCCGCGCGCGCCATCGGCCTGACGGGCACGCAGACATTTTGTTACGTCGTTTTTCCGCAAATGATCCGCCGCATCCTGCCGCCGCTCGCGGGGGAATTCGCGTCGCTAATAAAAAACTCGTCGCTGCTCTCCGTGATCGGCGTGAATGAATTTACCCAGGCTGCCTCCAACACGAACGCCTACACCTTCAGCACGCTCGAGAGTTATTTCCCGCTGGCGATCGGCTATCTCGTCCTCACCCTCCCCATCTCGCTCTGGACCCAGGCCATGGAGCGCCGGACCAAATTCGAAACGTGAGATGAAGCTCAAGCTCGACCGCATCACGAAAAATTTCGGCGCGCAGCGCGTGCTCGACGGCGTGTCGCTCGATTTCGCGGCGGTGCACACGCTCGTCTTCATAGGCCCCTCCGGCGGCGGCAAATCGACGCTCCTCCGCGTGATGGCCGGCCTGCAAAATCCCGACGAAGGCTCGCTGGAGATCAACGGCGAGGAGGTGCAGTTCGACGAGGCGTCGCTGCACCGCCACCGGCGCTCGATCGGCGTGGTATTCCAATCGTACAATCTTTTCCCGCACCTCACCGCGCTCGAAAACATCACGCTCCCCCTCGTAAAAGTGCACGCCCACTCTCCCGCCGGGGCGCGCGAGACGGCGATGGCGACCCTGCGCCGTTTCAAACTCGACGACCACGCCCACAAGAAACCGGCGGAGTTGAGCGGCGGCCAGCAACAGCGCATCGCCATCGCGCGCGCCATCGCCATCAAGCCGCGCCTCCTCCTTTTCGACGAGCCCACTTCCGCTCTCGACCCCGAGATGACCTCCGGCGTGCTCGACGTGATCGAGGAACTGAAGGAGGAGGGCCTCGACTTCGTCCTCGTCACGCACGAGATGGGTTTCGCGAAGCTCGTGGCCGACAAAATTGCTTTCCTTGCCGGTGGCAAAATAGTGGAATCGGGACCGGCTGCGCAAATCTTCGACGCGCCGCAAACCGCGCAATGCCGGGATTTTCTGGCTCGCGTATTGAAATACTAATCCCTCAAACAGACAAAAAACATGGCCACTCAATTGAACTGGGGCATCATCGGCACCGGGGGAATCGCCCGCAAATTTGCGCTGGGGCTTGCCGAATCCAAAACCGGCAAACTCATCGCGGTCGGCAGCCGCTCGCCCGAAGGCGCGAAGAAATTCACCGCGGAATTTCCCGCGACCGCGCACGGCAGCTACGAG